>NZ_JAHBDG010000077.1:0-212520 GCF_019956305.1 Pseudomonas sp. BF-B-30
TCCCGAACTCAGCAGTGAAACGATGCATCGCCGATGGTAGTGTGGGGTTTCCCCATGTGAGAGTAGGTCATCGTCAAGATTAAATTCCGAAACCCCTATCTGCGTATGCAGGTAGGGGTTTTGTTTTTGTCGTAGAAAAAGCACGATCAATCAAGCACAAATTGGCGCAGTTATTTTTGTCCCGGGACACTAGAATAGGTCCAACTTTTTCAGAGTCAGAGCGCTTATGCCGGATTCGGTTGACGCCAAAGAGCTGTCAGAAATACCACTGGAAAATCTGGTTGCCTGCCATGAGTGCGACTTGCTCATGCGTAAACCCGAACTCGCCCATGGCGAAAAAGCCATGTGCCCGCGCTGTGGCTACGAGCTTTATGCCAATCGGTACAACGTCGTACAGCGCAGTCTCGCCCTTGTCATAGCCGCCTTGTTGTTGTTTATTCCGGCGAACTTTTTACCCATCATGCAGCTCAATCTACTCGGGCAGTCTTCGCAAGACACTGTCTGGAGCGGCGTTGTCGCCCTTTTTGACACGGGTATGCAAAGCGTTTCAGTGATTGTATTCCTGTGCAGCATGGGGATCCCGCTGCTCAAGCTGCTGTGCCAACTGACCGTATTGTTGAGTATCCGTTTTGATGTCGGACGCAGCTACGGCTTGCTGCTCTATCGCATTTATCACCATATACGCGAATGGGGGATGCTCGAGGTTTACTTCATGGGCGTACTGGTGGCGATCGTAAAACTGGCAGATATGGCAGCCATCACCGTAGGCCTCGGCTTGGTGTGCTTCATTGGTTTGTTGCTGATTCAAGTCTGGCTGGAGGTCGTAATGTCTCCACACCAGATCTGGCAGGCGTTATCAGGAGAGGATGCCCATGCGGGCGATTGATGCGGGCATTCTGATTTGCAAGGAATGTCATGAATTGAACAGGCAGGAAGCTGATACCGATGAGCAAGCCTGTACGCGCTGCGGGGCGCTGGTACACGCCCGCAGCCCGAATAGCCTGGTGCGCACCTGGGCATTGCTGATTACCGCCGCCATTCTTTACATACCGGCCAATTTGCTGCCGATCATGACCGTGAACTCCTTGGGCAAAGGTGCGCCGAGCACGATCATGGCAGGTGTGATCGAACTGATGCACTACGGAATGTTCCCCATTGCGGCCGTGGTGTTTATCGCCAGTATCGTGGTGCCCACGTTCAAACTGGTGGGTATCGCTCTGCTGCTGTTTTCCGTGCAGCGCCGTCAGCCCCTTTCGGCTCGCCAGCGCATCTGGATGTACCGTTTCATTGAATTCATCGGCCGCTGGTCGATGCTCGATATCTTTGTGATTGCCATCCTCGTGGCTGTCGTGAATTTTGGGCGGCTTGCCAGCATCGAAGCCAATCTTGGCGCCATCGCTTTCGCCACGGTGGTGATTCTGACGATGCTTGCCGCGGTAACTTTTGATCCCCGACTGATTTGGGATAACACGGAGTCGGACGACGACCATGACTGATTTGCCTGTAG
This sequence comes from Pseudomonas sp. BF-B-30, assembly GCF_019956305.1. Lineage (NCBI taxonomy): Bacteria > Pseudomonadati > Pseudomonadota > Gammaproteobacteria > Pseudomonadales > Pseudomonadaceae > Pseudomonas > Pseudomonas sp. BF-B-30. The sequence continues at coordinate 1,508 of NZ_JAHBDG010000077.1, forward strand.
CGAAAACCCGACCGGCTTCGAACTGGTCTGCCATTTGGGTGTTGCCCCTGATCGCCTTGATCATCGGCGGCTGGCTCGGCTGGCGTGCCTATAACGAGACCGGTATCGAGATTCAGGTGCGTTTTGAGAGCGGCGAAGGCATTCAGGCCAACAAGACCGAAGTTGTCTATAAAGGCATGTCGGTCGGTAAGGTCAAAAGTCTCAAGCTTGATGACGAAGGCAGTTCCAAAGGCGTGATCGCCAGCATCGAAATGAACAAGGACGTAGAGCCATACCTGCGAACCAGCACGCGTTTCTGGCTGGTCAAGCCGAGCGTGACGCTGGCAGGGATTACCGGTCTCGAGACGCTGGTTTCAGGTAACTATGTCGCCATCAGCCCGGGGGAAGGCGAGCCGGTCCGCAAGTTCAAGGCCCTGGCCCAGGAACCGCCGCTCTCCGATGCCCAGCCCGGTCTGCACTTGACTATCAAGGCCGACCGCCTGGGCTCGCTGAACCGTGGCAGTCCGGTGTTTTACAAACAGATCAAAGTGGGCCAGATCAAAAGCTATGTATTGTCCGAGGACCAGAACACTGTCGAGCTCAAGGTCTTCATTGAGCCGACTTACGCCAAACTGGTGCGCAAACACACACGTTTCTGGAATGCCAGCGGCATCAGCATCGACGCCAATCTGTCGGGTGTGAAGGTCCGCAGTGAGTCCCTGGCCAGCATCGTCGCCGGTGGTATTGCGTTCGCCACACCCGAAAACCGCAAGGACAGTCCGCCTACCGATCCGAGCCTGCCGTTCAGACTCTATGAAGACTTTGACGCCGCCGCCGCCGGTATCCGGGTGAAGGTCAAGCTCAGTGATTTCGACGGCTTGCAGGCCGGTCGCACACCGGTGATGTACAAGGGTATTCAGGTGGGCAGCCTGAAAACGCTGAAGGTCGATGCGGATCTGTCTGGCGCAACCGCCGAGTTGACGATGGACCCATTGGCCGAGGATTACCTGGTCGAAGGTACCCAGTTCTGGGTGGTCAAGCCGTCGATTTCCCTGGCGGGGATTACCGGTCTCGAGGCGTTGGTCAAAGGTAACTACATCGCTGTGCGGCCTGGCGACAAGGGTTCGGCGCCACAGCGGGAGTTTGTAGCCCGGGCCAAGGCACCGCCGCTGGATCTGCGTGCACCGGGCCTGCACCTTGTTTTGTTCACGGAAAACCTCGGTTCGCTGGAAGTCGGCAGCCCGGTTCTCTACAAGCAGGTCAAAGTCGGCTCCGTACAGAGCTATCAGTTCTCCCGCAAAAAGAAACAACTGATCATTGGCGTACACATCGAGAAGGAATATGAAGGCCTGGTCAACGCCTCGACGCGCTTCTGGAACGCCAGTGGCATCACCCTCACGGGCGGACTGACCGGCGGGGTCCAGGTTAAAAGCGAGTCATTGCAGAGCTTGATGGCCGGCGGCATCGCCTTCGAGACCCCGCAGGACAACGCCCCGTTGCAGAAGCGTATTCCACGTTTCCGTCTGTTCGCGAACCATGAAGACGCTACGCAGAAGGGCGAAGTCATCACGCTCAAGCTCGATCGCGCTGATGGCCTGCGTACCGGCACTCCGATTCGTTTCAAGGGGCTGGATGTCGGGAAGGTGGAGGATGTCGATCTCAGCGAGGACCTGCAATCGGTGCTGTTGACCGCGCGGATTACCGAAGTGCCAGAGCGCATTGCCCGGGTCGGCAGTCAGTTCTGGGTGGTCAAGCCTGAACTGGGCCTGATCAAGACGTCCAACCTCGAAACCCTGGTGACCGGGCAATACATCGAGGTACAACCGGCGCCGAAGAACCTGGGACCGCAGAAGAACTTTGTCGTTTTGGCCGCCGCGCCCGAAACTGCCAAGCAGGAAGCGGGATTGAGTGTGGTGCTGAGCGCGGCACGTCGTGGTTCGCTGAAGGCCGGGGTGCCGGTGACGTATCGCGAAATCACCGTGGGCAAGGTGACCAGTTATGAACTGGGCCAGACCGCTGATCGCGTGCTGATCCATATCCTGATCGAGCCGAAGTACGCGCCATTGGTACGCAGCGGTACACGATTCTGGAACACCAGCGGTTTCGACTTCGATGTCGGCCTGTTCAAAGGTGCAACGGTGCGTACTGAATCACTGGAGACGATGATTCAGGGCGGTGTCGCCTTTGCCACGCCGGATGGCGAGCGCATGGGTAGCCCGGCGCGACCGGAGCAGACGTTCGCGCTGTTCGACAAGTTCGAAGAGGAGTGGCTGGGCTGGGCGCCGAAGATTTCACTCGGTAAGTAGTTTTCTGGCGTCTGTGATGACGCCTTCGCGGGCAAGCCCGCTCCCACAGGGGGACTGGGTTGTTCCTGAAGATATGCGATCAAATGTAGGAGCGGGCTTGCCCGTGAAGAGGCCCTGAAGTTCACTGCAAAGCTAAATCACACACCTATGAAAAAAGGCCGCGATCCATTGGACCGCGGCCTTTTTATTGCCTTCGATTCAAGCCTCAGACCGCATCCAGCTCCGGTTCATCCGCTTGTTCGTTGATCGTCGCCCTTACCTGATCGTGACGACGGATGTACTTCCAGTCCGCCTCATCGATGTAGATGCCAGCCGGACCGCTGCCACCTTCCAGGTCGATGGCGACACTGGCGCAGACCTGCGGCTTCACGCTCGCCAGGATCGGTACGAAGCCCAGTTGCAGGCTGGTTTCCAGCAATGCGGCCTGGTTCTTCTCATCGATGTCCGCCGCCTCGTCGAGGTAGTACGGCAGGCGCACGCGACCTGCCTGGTCACGGTCCATCAAGTGCAGCAACAAGTACATGTTGGTCAGCGCCTTGATGGTCATGGTGGTGCCGTTGGACGCCGCGCCGTCGATGTCGGTGTGGATCACCGGTTGGCCGTTGACCTTGGTGATCTCGAACGCCAGTTCGAACAAGTCCTTGAGGCCGAGCTGGTTGTGGTTGGCCGCCACCAGCCGCGCCAGGTATTCCTTGGCCTCTTCGTTCTTGTTGTCCTGCTCGGCACTTTGGCTCAGATCGAAGACCGACAGGGTTTCGCCTTCTTCGTATTGACCGGCGCTGTGAATGATCTGGTCGATGTGCTTGAGCGCTTCCTTGTTCGGTGCGAGCACGATGCGGAAGCTTTGCAGGTTGGAGACCTGGCGTTTGTTGATCTCGCGGTTGAACAGTGCCAGTTGGTGTTCGAGGCTGTCATAGTCGCTGCGGATGTTGCGCAGGGTCCGGGCGATGTCCGTCACGGCGGCACGGCGAGCCTTGCCCAGGGTCAGGGCTTCGTCGGTACGGTGCGCATAGGCGTTGATCAGCAGTTGCAGGCGACGCTCCATATCGTCTTCGCTGTCGAACTTGGCCACGCCCTTGAGGCGTACCTGGGCGTACAGCGCTTCGATCTGGCCGTCGGCCCGCAGCAGGCCTTGCCAGCTGTCCTGATAGTCGTTGAGCAATGGCAGCAGGTTGTCCATGGAATCGTCGATCGGGTCCATGAACGGTGTGCCGAACGGCAGGTCCGCCGGCAACAACTGGCGCCGGCGCAGGGCGTCGTCGAGGGTGCGTTGCTTGGCTTCCATGTCGCCGATCTGGCGGCCGACCAGTTGCAGCTTGGCCGACAGTTGCTGGACGCGCTCGGTAAAGGCATCGCTGGAACGCTTCAATTCGTCCTGTGCGGCTTCCATCTGTGCCATCTGTTCCAGCTTGTCGCCTTCCTCGGCGCTCAGGGTTTGCGCGCGACGGAAATCTTCCAGGGCTTTCTGCGCATCCAGCACTTGCTGGTACAGCACTTCGGTCTGGGTCTTGCTCGCGGCGCGGTCGGCCGCCACGGCCTGCTGGGTCTTCAGTTGCTTGAGTTCTTTGTCCAGGCGCTCCTTCTGGTCGCGCAGGGCTGCGCGGTCAGCCAAGGCCTGCAGCGCCGGTGGTTCGATGTGCGAGATGTCGATGGACAGGCCCGGCACTTCGAAGCGTTCGCCTTTGAAACCGTCGAGGATCAGCTCCACGGATTTGACCCACTCGCCGTCGTCGTCGAGGGTGATGCCGTGTTCACCCAGCGGCAGGCTGAACAGTGCGCTGTTGAACAGACGCATCAGGCGTTCGACGTCTTGCTGCGAGAATTCTTCACGCAGACGGGCGTAGCTGTTGTTGTCGGCGTGATCGAGCTGTTGCTTGACCGACTTCAGGCGTTTTTCCAGGTCGCGCAGGCGCTCGTCCAGGTCTTCGGCGCTGAACTGGCGGGACTGTGCCAGCGCACCGGCCAGTTCATCGTGAGCGTCCTTGGCGGCCAGCAGCTGCTGCTCCAGCACCTTGACGTCATCGACCAGGGCAAAGCGATGCTTGAGCACCGACAATTCGCCGAGCCAGCGCTGGATGCCGGTGATTTCCCGTTCCAGACGCATCAGTTCCTGGGTGCCACCGCGCTGGTCGTTTTGCAGGGCATCCTGCTCGTTGCGGTAGTGCTCGGCCTGAATGGTCAGCTCTTCCTTGCGCGCACTGGCGTAGTCCGACCAGGTGCCCAGCAGCGAATCGAGCAGGGGCGAGATCCGGTGCAGCTTGCCACGCAGGATGTCGCGTTGCTTCACGCCGTTGGCCAGGGCTTCGACCAGCGGGCCGGCGGCGACCAGCGAGTTGTAGTCCTGCTCCATGCGTCGTACATCGCGGAACGCTTCTTCGCACGCGGCGATGTAGTCGACGCTGCCGGAACGCAGGCTGTGTTCGAAGGCATCGAGGAACAGCTGCTTGAGCTTGGCCGCGGTGATTTCGCGCATGTGCAGCAGGTTGATGAACAGGGCGCGGAAGGTCTTCAGGCTTTGCTCACTGGTGGAGCGTAGCGGGATCAACGTCAGGTCCAGAGGGATCGAAGTGTGACCGCCAACCAGTAGGCGGCGCAGTTCGTCCGGCTTGAGTTCGTAGGCTTTCAGGCCTTCGCGCTCAAGGTTGGTGAACAGTTCTTTCTGACGCAGGCAGGTGTCGTTTTTCTGGTAGTGGGCCAGGTCCAGTTTGCCGGCATAGGCAAAGAACTGGTGACCGAAGCCGCCGCCCGGGCCGCGGCCGACCACACCGATCACGTGGGGGCCGTGGGGCAGGTTCACCTCCACCAGGATGTAGCTGGTGTCCGAGGCGAAGTAGAAGCGCCGGGACTGCTCCAGGCTGTACTTGCCGAAGCTCATGTCCGACATGCGCGCCAGGATCGGGAACTGCAGGGCGTTGATCGAGGCGGATTTACCCAGGTTGTTGGCGCCGTATACCGATAGCGGCTCTTCCAGCGGGAACAGGCCGAGGCTGTAGCCGGCGGTGTTCAAAAGGGCAAAGCGGCGGATGCCGTAACGTTCCTTGCTCATGCGTCGAGCTCCTGTTCTTCGGCGATGGCGCGGGCCAGTGCGTCTTCTTCGCTTTCGTCTTCAAAACCCGCGAGGTCGAGCGGGTCATCGGTCTGCAACAACTTTTCGTCGCTGTCTTCGTCGATCAGGACCGGCACCGGCAACGGCAGGACACTGTGCAGGCTGGCGGCCAGGTCGCGGTCCTGCTGTACCGACAGGCACACATCGAGGAAACGGTGCATCGGCGGCAGGAAACGGTAGACGCCGTTCTCTTCGCTGGCGAAACCGAGCTGAGTCATGCGGCGCATGATCTTTTCTTCGAGCTCGTCCTGGGTCTGCACTTCGGCCTGGATGAACAGGTCGCGGTACTTTTCCAGCAGCGACGGCAATTCATCGCGACCGAGGCTGCCGCCGTCGAGCACGGCGATCGGGTCGCGGCCCTGATCGGCCAGGTGTTCGACGAGGATAAAGGTGAACAGCGCCAGACGCTGGGCGGTCTTGTTCACCGCCGCCGCCGCGAGGTCCGGCACGAAGTAGTAGAAGCCACGGGTGTCGCAGACCAGTTCAAAGCCCAGGGCCTTGAACAGCGTGCGGTACTGGTCCTGGAAGTTCGACAACTGTGCGTACAGCTCCGGATCGCGGCGGCTGACGTGATAACCCTTGAACAGCTCGCGAAAGATCGGCGCCAGCTGGGACAGTTCGGATAGATCAAGATGCATAGGGAGTGCTCGCAGAATCCTCGGCGGCGGTGTCGCTGACCGAGAGCAGGGCGAAGGAGCGCAGGCTGACCTGGTGCTCGTGAGTATGGTATTCGCGACGTTCCAGACGCTCGCGCTTGAAGCGTTTTTCCCGCGACAGGCGCGAGAACCAGTACAGCAATTCGTCGGTGGCGCCGTCCGGTTCCTGCTCCAGCAGCCAGGTCATCAGGTCCGGCATCGGCAGGGCGTCTTCGCAGCGCTCGAGCATTTCCCGAACGGTGCGTGGCGCCCGTGGCGCTTCGCCTTTCTGGGTCTTGTGAGCCTTGGGGAAGCGCGCCGGTTTCGGTTCGAAGCGGGCCAGGGCATAAACGTAGGCTTCGACCTGGCTGGCACTGCCGAGGAAGGTGCTCTGTGGGCGAGTGAACATCGGCATCGCCGCTTGTGGCACGGCGTCGATGCCTTTGCGGCGGATCATCGACAGGGCCAATGCGGCGCCACGGGTCACGGCGTTGTGCCGGCGCGCTTCTTCGCGCAGCGGCAGCAGCAGCTCGCGGGCGTGACGCAGGGTCAGCTGGGCGCTGGTCTGCATTTCGAGGATGCGCGCGTGGGTGCGCAGCAACATGTCGTCGTCGACCAGATGGCCGAGGCGCTGCTGTTCGCTGAGCATCTTCAGCAGGACGGTTTCGACCTTGCGCACGCCTTGTTCGAAGGCGCCGTCGGCGTTCACCAGATCAATCATTGGCTCGACGTATTCGTCCCAGGTCGCCAGCACTTCAGCATAACGCTGGCGCAACGGAATCTGCCGGTCGCTGGTTTTCGCCCGTTCGGCGACGGCCACCAGTGCCTGTTCGTCGTTATCGAGTTTTTTCAGCACGTCACGCACGCGCATGTCGAGCAGGCGCAATTGGCGGGCGAGGTCGTTGCCGTCGCGGATATCGAATGCGTCCTGGATATAACCGGCCAGACGCTCGAGGTGGCGCAGGTAGGCTTCGATCTCCAGGCACAGCCCCAGACGGTGTTCACGGCGCAGATAGGCGAGGAAGTCGTGAATCTGCGCATTGAGCTCGAAACGGTTCGGGCTTTTGGCCACGGGAACCAGGATGTCGAGGCGAATCCACACATCCAGCAGGCTGGTGATGTCCTGCGGCGTACTGTCGAGTTGCTGGGCGGCCAGTTGCGTGCGCAGTTCGTTCAGGCTCAGTGTGCCTTGGTCGAAGTGCTCGCACAGTGGCTCCAGAAGTGCCCAGTGTTCAGCGAGGGCGCGCAAGACGCGCTTGGGTTCGATCATCGGAATGGCCGGCTGGTTGGCGATTAAAAGCCGCGATTGTACTGCATCGGGGGCAATGCGATTCACTCTCGGGACGGACTGTCGCCTTCTTTTCGGTAAGGTGCATCGATCAACTGCGGGCGATCTTCAGCGAACGGCGGTAGAATCAGCGCACTTTAGTTATCCACAAGTGGCCGACCTTTGCTTATCGAGTCCCGTCGTCGCGCTTATCTGGCCGCCATGCAGGTGGTCAACTGGCTGCCGCGCACCGAATTGCCCTTTGCCGCGCCGTCGCGGCCCGAGCTGCTGGAGATTCCCGAGCCGGTTGTGGTCGCGCCTGTCGTGCCCGCTGTTGTGGCCGATACGCCCGTGGCGCCTGTGGCCAAGCCGGCCGAGCGGGTGAAGATCGAGGTGCCACGGCCATCGCTGGCCAGCACCCGCACCGGCGCGAAACCGGTGGAAGAGGCCGAAGAGACGCCAGCCGTGGTCAAGGCACCCATCGTGCCGCCCCCGCGTTTCGCCCTGCAATTATTGCGGGCCGGGCGTTGCCTGCTGCTGGTGGAGTTACCCACAGGTGAATCCTTCCAGACTCGCGATCCTGCCTACCTGCTGCTCAAGGACATGCTGCGCGCCGCCGGTCTGCCGGACAGCCCGCAGATCGTCGGTGAGCCGGTGCGTTGGCCGCTGTTGGTGCGTGGCACGATGGATCAGGGCCCGGAAGCGGCCCGCGACTTCGTGCAAGGTTTTCTCTCGGTGCGCATGGAAGAAACGCCCTGCGCCTGCTTGTGGCTGATCGGCTTGCCTGCGGTGCGATTTGCTGGCGAAGCGGATGCCGAGGCGTTCAATCGCGAATTGCAGATCGAAGGCCTGGGCTCGGCCTGGGCGGTGCCGGGCCTGGAATTATTAATGGAAGAGCCACAGCGTAAGGCTGATGTCTGGCAAGCCATGCGTCGGCTGATGGCGCGCTGGAAAGAATCGAATGAGTGACGCTGTATCGTTTCGCCCGATGACCGAGGCGGACCTGGAAGCTGTACTGAAAATCGAATATGCGGCCTATAGCCATCCCTGGACCCGCGGGATTTTCCTCGATGGCCTGGGCAAGTATCAGATCTGGCTGATGTTCGAAGGTCAGCAACAGGTCGGCCACGGTGTGGTGCAGATCATCCTCGACGAGGCGCACCTGCTCAACATTACGGTCAAGCCGGAAAACCAGGGGCGTGGCCTGGGGCTGACATTGCTTGAGCATTTGATGTCGATCGCCTACAAGGCAGACGCCCGGGAGTGTTTCCTGGAAGTGCGCGACAGCAATACCGCGGCGTTCAAGCTGTATGAGCGATATGGTTTCAACGAGATCGGCCGGCGTCGGGATTACTACCCGGCGGTGGGCGGGCGCGAAGATGCGGTGGTCATGGCCTGCACTTTGGTGGATTGAGCCTCAAAAGCTTCGCGAGCAAGCCCGCTCCCACATTTGGAATGCATTCCCGCTGTGGGAGCGGGCTTGCTCGCGAAGGCGGCTGAACAGGCACTAAAAGATTATCGCTTGCCGTCCATCGGATCGCGCTGAGCCAGTTCAGCCTCATCCAGGCCATTGCCACCGCCGATCTCGTCCTCGTCGACGATGCTCAGGTCCCAATCCGCACGGCTATCATTGCCCGCCTCGTGGGCATCCCGGGCGCCGTCCTCGCGGATCAGGGTTTCCGGGCTCAGATCGTCATCGGTAGGTTGATGGTCACCGGTCGAGGCAGCAGCGGTCAGGCCCGCTTCACGTCCGCGCTGGCGCGACAGCAGTCGCTCGCGCTCCTTTTCCGGCAGTTCGTCACCGATTCTGGTGCTGGGTTCTTCAGCGTCGAAATCCAGCTCACGCACCGAGCCCATGCGGTCTTCGTTGTCATCGACGGGTTCCGGTTGCACCGCATCGTACGGACGTCGTGAATCATTCATGGCAATTCCTCATACTGTAGTCCCTACTACGGTTGACCCCCGTGGCTACCGAGAATTCCACCGGCATGGAGCCCCGTGTTCCGGATCAGGAGAGCATCTGCATTTTCGCGCGTGACCCCGACGGACGGTTGTCAGTCAAAGCTGCGCATCATTCTTGAGGCTTCAAAGCATGAACGAATTACAAGATCTGATTGATAACAACGAGCGTTGGGCCGCTGCGATCAAGGAGGAAGATCCTGACTTCTTCGCCAAGCTGGCTCGCCAACAGACCCCAGAGTTCCTGTGGATCGGTTGTTCCGACGCCCGGGTGCCGGCCAACGAGATCGTCGGCATGCTGCCGGGCGATCTGTTCGTACACCGTAATGTGGCCAACGTCGTGCTGCACACCGACCTCAACTGCCTGTCGGTGATTCAGTACGCGGTCGATGTGCTCAAGGTCAAACACATCCTTGTCACCGGCCATTATGGCTGCGGCGGTGTGCGCGCTTCGATGCAGGATCGCCAGTTCGGCCTGATCGACGGCTGGCTGCGTTCGATTCGCGATCTCTACTACGAGAAGCGCGAAGAGCTGGCCAAACTGGCCACCGAAGAGGAACAGGTCGACCGCCTCTGCGAACTCAACGTGATTCAGCAAGTGGCCAACGTCGCCCATACCAGCATTGTGCAAAATGCCTGGCACCGCGGGCAGAGCCTGTCGGTCCACGGTTGCATCTACGGCATCAAGGACGGTCGCTGGAAAAGCCTGAACACCACCATCAGCGGCTTCGAGCAACTGCCGCCGCAGTACCGCCTGCGTCCGGTCGACCCTCAGTAATACCCGTCAATAATGACGTTGCCGACGCCAGCGTTGCAGAAACGCCTGGCCGTCGGCGTTTGGCGACTCGTCGTAGCCGGTAATCCAGCCACGGCACTCGTATGAGCCGCACTGGCAGGCAAATTGGCGTTGCAGTTTGTCTTCGGTGGCGGCGAAGTCCATGGTCAGCCAGTCCCCCTTGCTGATGTCCTTCAGCGCCCATAACCACAACTCGCTCAAGTCCAGAAAGACATTGGGGTCGCAGGAGTGTCGCAACAGTCCGCAGAAGCGCGGGTCGTAGACGTGTATGCCCGGGGCGAGCTGGCGGGTATGCCGGCAGCGGTAGGGCAGCAAATGCCCCGACGCCCGGCAGATACGGGTGATTCGCGGGAATTCGCGCCGTGCGGCAATACCCGTGGCTTCGCCCTTGGCGTTTTCAATGATTTCGAAGTCGGCCAGGGAAGGAAATCCCAGGCGAACGGGCAGCTCCGAAAAGGGGTAAACACCTTGCGGCGGTTGTGGGCGCTTTCGTTGAGGGGCGTGAGCTTTCATAACAATCCCTGTCTGCTGGGTGCTGCGACTTCCTTGCACCGACGGTCCTGTCAGCACAGCAGCACATGGGTTCAGCCCAAGCCTCTCGCAGATACCACGGGCGGTCTACTGTCATAAGTGACAGATTTTTTCGCCGTTCATCGGGTTACAGCGGCGGAGCAGGTTTCGCCGTGGCGGGTGCCGGGGCCTTGAGCTGCTTGAGCTGGGACACGATCGAAGCTGTCGCGCATTTGCCCACAGCCTGTTGGGGCGACAGGTTGCGGATCGAGGTGTAGAACAGCTCGCAGGTTTTTTCTTTCTGGGCCACTTGCCAGGTTTGCCTGCAGGTATTGAGCTCAACGTCCGGATTGCTGTCCGGTTGGCGGCCCATGGCGGCCTGCCAGCACGCAGCACTCAAATCCTGACCCATGACTTTCAGGCCTGCCGCATCGGCCTTGGCCTGGGCGTCACTGCCGGTGTAGCTTGCCGGATCGGCGGCATACCAAATGTAGCTCGGATGGTTGGAGCCCAGCACGGGGACTTTCACGCCGTTGTCCGGGGTGATCTGGACCAGGCCCAACACGTTCACCGTCTGCCCGTATTGCTCTTTGATCCAGTTACGCACCGGTGCGCCGAAGGCGACCATCGGCAGGGCTGCGCCGCTGGCGTTCAGGCTGACTTCCTTGACCATGGTGGTCTGGTAATCCTTGAAGTAGCCGTAGACGCCTTCGAGGTCTTTGCCCGCGTTGGACGGCGCGGCAATCGGGGCGATGTCGATGATTGTCTGGTAGCCCGGCGTCTGCCCGGCCGGGATGCCGTTGGCAGTCAGCAGCGTGGCCCAGCGATCCGTAGTGGCGGACCTCAGGTAATCCTGGGCCTGGGTCAGCGAATAGTCTGGCGGGAAGTGCAGCAGTTCGACGCTTTTGCGGTTTTCCAGGGCCATGCCCAACGGCAGGAACAGGTACCAGCTATACGCCCACTTGCCATCGGCATTCAGTTTGCTGGCGCCGTTGTAGGCCAGGTCACCGGCGTCGAGCAGCGCGGCCAGAGGCTTTTCATAGCCGTTGGGTACGCCGCTGATTTCGGCATAAAGCTGATTGTTATCGGTCTTGATCAGAACCTTCGCCCCGGTGTAGCCATCACGCTGCACGCTTTGGGTCAGGTAATGCTCGACGGTCTGTTCAAGTGTCCAGTTGCGAAAGCAGATCACGTTGCAGTTGTTGGGATAGGCGAAGAGACGGGTAACGCGTTCGGTACTGCCCAGTTTCAGGGCGACATCGGCGTGGGCAGCGGCGCTCAGGGTGAGGGCCGCGAGAGTCAGTCCTGCAAGTTTTAGCATGCTCAGATCCTTTTCAGCGTGGTTTCCCGTTGGCGTGGGTGCTACATACTGAAACCGCAGGCGGCGGTTGGTCTAGAGGGGGGAGGTAAAAAGCTGTCAGGCAACGTGCACTCTCAATGTGGGAGAAACCACAGTGGGAGCGGGTTTGCTCGCGATGGCGTCGGCACATTCAGTATCAATATGTCAGTGACATTGTCATCGCGAGCAAGCTCGCTCCCACAGGGTTCTATGTCATCACCACCATTTGGGTCACGGCATCACCGGCGGCGTATACGTCAGCGTCGTGCCCAGTGCCCACAGCAAAAACAGCACCAGTGGCGTGTGCACCAGCAACTGCACGAACGAGAAACCGATCAGGTCCCGCGCCTTCAACCCCAGTACGCCCAGCAACGGCAGCATGTAGAACGGATTGATCAGGTTCGGCAAGGCTTCGGCAGCGTTGTAGATCTGTACGGCCCAGCCCAGGTGATAGTTCAGGTCATTGGCCACCTGCATCACGTACGGCGCTTCGATGATCCACTTGCCGCCGCCGGACGGAATGAAGAAGCCGAGGATCGCCGAGTACACACCCATCAGCAGGGCATAGGTGTCGTGGGAGGCAATACTGACGAAAAAGGTCGAGATGTGGTGCGCCAGGGTCTGCGCATCGGCACCCTTGACCGTGGTCATCAGTGCGGCGATCGAGCCGTACAGCGGGAACTGGATCAACACACCGGTGGTGGTCGGTACCGCACGGGACACGGCATCCAGAAAGCTGCGCGGACGCCAGTGCAGCAGCGCACCCAGCATGATGAACAGGAAGTTGTAGGTGTTCAGCCCGGAAATCGCGCTGATGGCCGGTTTGGTCGAGAACTCATGGAACAGCCATCCGGCTGCCAGCAGCACCAGCAGAATCGTCAGCAGCGGGCTGTGTTCCAGCCATTCGCCGGGGCGGGTGCGTGGTTGCAGCGGTGGCAGGTTGAAGCTTGGGTCGATCCCGCAGGCGTTGGCGTCTCGCGCGGAGTTCGGGCCGGGGGCGGTGGCGTAGGCAACGATCAGTGAAACGATGATCAGAGCCAGCAACATCACACCGGACTGCCAAAGAAAGATCGTCTGGGTGAAAGGGATCACCCCGGTGATCGACAGGATCGACGGCGGCAGGCTGGCCGGGTTGGCCTGCAATTGCGCAGCGGACGATGACAGGCCCAGGGCCCAAACCGCGCCGAGGCCCAGGTAGACAGCGGCACCAGCGGCGCGGTAGTCCATCTTCAGATCGGTTCTGCGGGCCAGAGCGCGCACCAGCAAACCGCCGAACACCAGCGACAGACCCCAGTTCAGCAGCGACGCAACCATGGAAATCAGCGCCACCCAGGCCACGGCGGAGCGGCCGTTTTTCGGGATTTTCGCCAGGCGGTCGATCAGCTTCACCGCCGGTGGCGAACTGGCGACCACGTAACCACCGATTACCACGAACGCCATCTGCATGGTGAACGGGATCAGGCTCCAGAAGCCGTCACCGAACGCCACCGCGGCATCGGTGGGCTTGGCACCCATCGCCATGGTGGCCAGGGCCACGATAATCACCGCCAGGGCAGCAAACACCCAGGAGTCGGGAAACCAGCGTTCGGCAAAACTTGAACAGCGCAGGGCAAAGCGGGCGGAGCGGCTATCTTCGATATCAGCGGCCACGGGGGGTACCTCGGATTTATTATGTTTGTAGTGGTCTTCGGGGCAGTAACCGCCCGTCTGGACAGGCGCCAACATTAATTCAAGCCGAGGACTTTTGTGGGGCTGTTTCGTGGCTATGGGACTTTGGTCTAACGGGTTGTCCGCCGGTGCATTTGCGTAGACCATGGGCGCCTTGGTTTTTGCCTGTGCCAGAGTTCTTTTCATGACTAACACCGATTCGCGCCCGACGCCGTTCAGCCGCTCGGACTACAAGACCCTGGGGCTCGCCGCTCTCGGCGGGGCGCTGGAAATCTACGACTTCATCATCTTCGTGTTTTTCGCCCTGACCCTCAGCCAGTTGTTCTTCCCGCCGGAAATGCCCGAGTGGCTTCGATTGCTGCAAAGCTTCGGGATCTTCGTCACCGGTTACCTGGCGCGACCGCTGGGGGGCATCCTGATGGCGCACTTCGCCGACCGACTGGGGCGAAAGAAAGTCTTCAGCCTGAGCATCCTGATGATGGCGTTGCCCTGCCTGCTGATCGGGATCATGCCGACCTACGCGCAAATTGGCTATTTCGCACCCTTGCTGCTGTTGGCCCTGCGCATCCTCCAAGGCGCGGCGGTGGGCGGTGAGGTACCCAGTGCCTGGGTATTCGTCGCCGAGCACGCGCCCATCGCCCATCGCGGCTATGCCCTGGGTTTCCTTCAAGCGGGGCTGACCTTCGGTTACCTGATCGGTGCTTTGACCGCAACCTTCCTGGCGCAGGCGTTCACTGCGGCGGAAATCCTCGATTACGCCTGGCGTTATCCCTTCCTGTTGGGCGGCGTGTTTGGGGTGATTGGCGTGTGGCTGCGTCGCTGGCTCAGCGAAACTCCAGTGTTCACGGCCATGCAGGCGCAGCGCGAGGCAGCCGGCGAATTGCCGCTGCGTACGGTCTTGCGCGAGCATCGCCTGGCCATTTTGCCGGCGATGATTCTCACCTGTGTGCTGACCTCGGCCGTGGTGGTGTTCGTGGTCATCACCCCGACCATGATGCAGAAAACCTTTGGCATGACCGCCAGCCATACCTTCGCCTTGAGCGCACTGGGCATCGTGTTCCTGAACATCGGCTGCGTGCTCGCCGGGCTGCTGGTCGATCGCATCGGCGCCTGGCGCACGGTGATGCTCTATAGCCTGCTGCTGCCGCTGGGCATCGGCGTGCTGTATGCCTGCCTGATCATGGGCGGCGACTGGATCGGCCTGGCCTACGCGGTGGCCGGGCTGTCCTGCGGGGTAGTTGGCGCGGTGCCATCGGTGATGGTCAGCCTGTTCCCGGCGCGGATTCGCGTTTCGGGGATCTCGTTCACCTACAACATTGCCTATGCCGCATGGGCGAGTGTCACACCGCTGTTGTTGATCGGTCTGATGCCATGGAGTCCATGGATCTGCGTGATGTTCAGTGCGGTGATGGGGGTGGTGGGCATGGGCAGTGCGGCGTACTTCGGTGCGCGGATGCCGAGAATCGCAGGCTGTCCTGTGGCTGGCGCGCATTGATCGGGCATGTCGTATCTATTTTTTGTAGGACAAGCCTGAAGCACGCTTAAGAAAATGTTTCCAAGGCCGATGGTTAGGCTGCATATCGCTTTCTACCCCTGTCCATCGGTGCTTTCCCATGTTCAATAAACGCTTGAAGCAGGAGCTGTCGGCTCTTCGTGAAGAACTCTCCAGCCTCCAGCAAGTGAAGGAAAGTCTGGAAAGCGAAATGCTGGTGCTGACCCTCGACAGCAACGGGCGGGTTCAGTCGGTCAACCAGAACTTCCTTGGCGAAATGCATTACAAGAGCGGCGACCTGATTGGCCGACACATCGACGATCTGGTCCCGGATCACGTGAAATCCGATGAATTCCAGCTGCGCTTCAAGAACGCGTTGACCCGTGGCGAGCACTTCGCCGGCGCAGTGCGTCTGTTGCGCGGTACCGGCCAGGAAGCGTGGTTACGTTCGATCCTGCAACCGGTGCGCTCGGCGGACGGTCGGATCAGGTATTTTTCGATCTTCTCCAGCGACCTGACCCGCACCATCGAGGCCTCCCGCGAACACGAGAACCTGATCGGCGCGCTGGTGCGCTCCACGGCGGTGATCGAATTCGACCTCAACGGCAACGTGCTGACCGCCAACGACCGCTTCCTCAGCGGTATGGGTTACAGCCTGGCGCAGATCAAGGGCAAGCATCACCGCACCTTCTGCCTGCCGGAAGAATACAACAGTGACGCATACCATAACTTCTGGCGTCGCCTGAACGCGGGCGAGTACGTGGCCGACCGTTTCAAACGTGTCGACAGCCATGGTCGTACGGTCTGGCTTGAGGCGTCCTACAACCCGGTGGCCGATGCCAACAATAATCTCTACAAGGTGGTGAAGTTCGCCACGGTGATTACCGATCAGGTCAATCAGGAACAAGCCGTCGCGGAGGCGGCCAACATCGCCTACAGCACCTCGCAGCAAACCGACCAAAGCGCCCAGCGCGGCAACGCCGTGGTGACCCAGGCCGTGGACGTGATGCGCGACCTGGCCAGGCATATGCAAACCGCCGGCGATGGCATCGAAGCGCTGAACGAGCAGTCGCTGGTGATCGGTACCATTGTCAAAACCATCAGCGGCATTGCCGAGCAGACTAACTTGCTGGCGCTCAACGCGGCCATCGAAGCGGCCCGTGCGGGCGAGCAGGGGCGGGGGTTCGCCGTGGTGGCTGATGAGGTCCGGCAACTGGCTTCGCGCACCAGCCAGGCCACCGACGAAATCGTCCTCGTGGTGCGGCAGAACCAGGACATGGCGCGCAACGCCGTAGCGCTGATGACCGACGGCAAGCTTCAGGCCGAGCAGGGCCTGGCACTGGCGGCGGAAGCGGGTACGGTGATTGTCGAGATCCAGGACGGCGCGCAGAAAGTGGTCAACGCGGTGGGGCAGTTTGCCAATCAACTCACCAACTGACCTGAGATCAGCTCTTGGTGGGAGTGGGCTTACTCCGGGCGGCGTTCCGACGAAAGCGGTGTGTCATTCAACCCAGCGGTGACTGAATTGACGCCTTCGCGAGCAAGCCCGCTCCCACAGGGTTACGTGGGCGCTACAATCGGCTCTTTATCCAGGAGCAGACTTCCATGAGCGTTCCCCACCGCCGTCCGGTTCCCTTGTCCAAGGCCTATCGTCTGCTCAATCATGGCCCGACCGTGCTGGTCAGCGCAGCCCACGGTGGCCAGCGCAATATCATGGCGGCAGCCTGGGCCATGCCGCTGGATTTCGAACCACCGAAAATTGCCGTGGTGCTGGACAAGTCCACCTGGACTCGCCAGTTGCTGGAAGTCTCGGGCACATTTGTGCTGAACGTTCCGTGCGCTGCACAGGCCGACATTGTGCAGACCGTCGGTTCGACCTCCGGCCTGGAGTTGACCCAGGGCCAGGGGCGCGACAAGTTTGAGACCTACGATTTACAGACGTTCACCGGTCAGTCGGTTGATGCGCCGATGCTCGAAGGCTGCGTGGCCTGGCTGGAATGTCGCCTGTTGCCGGAGCCGAACAACCGTCAGCAGTACGATCTGTTCCTGGCTGAAGTGATTGCCGCCCAGGCTGACGAGCGCGTGTTCAGCGAAGGCCGCTGGCACTTCGAAGGGCAAGACGCCTTGCGCACCTTGCACCACGTGGCGGGCGGGCACTTCTTGACCATTGGTGACCCGGTGGACGGCAAGACCTTGCAGCCGTAAGGTTTCGACTATTCAAGTTGTAAGCACATTCACCAAGAGGCCAGGCGATGAGAAAACTGCGTGTAGGGATAGTCTTTGGCGGGCGCTCGGCAGAGCACGAAGTGTCGCTGCAGTCGGCGAAGAATATTGTCGACGCCCTCGATCGCTCTCGCTTCGAACCAGTGCTGATCGGCATCGACAAACAAGGTCACTGGCACCTCAACGACCCTTCCAACTTTTTGCTGAATCAGGAAAACCCGGCGTTGATCGCCCTCAATCAATCCAACCGCGAACTGGCCGTGGTGCCGGGTAAGGCCAGTCAGCAACTGGTGGAAACTTCCAGCCAGGAAATGCTCGGCCACGTCGATGTGATCTTCCCGATTGTCCACGGCACCCTCGGTGAGGATGGTTGCCTGCAAGGCTTGCTACGCATGGCCGATTTGCCGTTTGTCGGCTCCGATGTGCTGGGCTCGGCCGTGTGCATGGACAAGGACATCAGCAAGCGCCTGCTGCGCGATGCCGGCCTGGCCGTGACACCGTTCGTGACATTGACCCGCGCCACGGCGGCCCGCACCGGGTTTGCCGAAGTGCGGGGCAAGTTGGGTTTGCCGCTGTTCGTCAAACCGGCGAATCAGGGCTCTTCCGTGGGCGTGAGCAAGGTCACCGACGAGGCTGAGTACAGCGCAGCGGTGGAGCTGGCCTTGAGTTTCGATACCAAGGTGTTGATCGAATCCGCCGTCAGCGGCCGCGAGATTGAATGCGCAGTGCTCGGCAATGAAGACGCCATCGCCAGTGGCTGCGGCGAGATCGTGGTGCGCAGCGGGTTCTATTCCTACGACAGCAAGTACATCGACGACACGGCTGCTGAAGTGGTGGTGCCGGCCAATATCAGCGTCGAGGCCAGCGAGCGCATTCGCGCCCTGGCCGTCGAAGCGTTCCAGATACTGGGCTGCTCCGGCCTGGCTCGCGTCGACGTGTTCCTGACCGACAGCGGCGAAGTGCTGATCAACGAAATCAACTCGCTGCCCGGCTTCACCCGTATCAGCATGTACCCGAAACTGTGGCAGGCCACCGGCATGACCTACAGCGAGCTGGTGACGCGACTGATCGAGCTGGCGCTGGAAAAGCACCAGGTTCGGCAGGGGTTGAAGATCAGTCGATAAGGGGAGTTCTGCATCGTCCGTATTATCGGTAGGTATGCTTGCAAGAGCCGACCCTGATCAAGCGTGTTTGACCGGTTTGATCAGGCTCTGGGCGGGTATCCCGAACAGCTCGTGCAGTTTCCAGATCATTGGAAGCGTCAACGCTCGCTTGCCATTGAGTACTTCATAAACACGATTTGTGCGGCCGATGGCGGGTGCAAGATCGGCGGCGGACAATCCGGACTGCTCCATTCTGAACTTGATCGCATCGATAGGATTGGGTAAGTCGACCGGGAAGTGCTTCGACTCATACGATTCGATCAGCGTAATCATGATGTCAAAGTAATCTCCCTCGGGAGTGCCAATCTCTGGTTCATTCTCAAACAGAGCCGACACGCTCTTGAGGGCGGCGCGGTAATCCTCTTCTGTGTGAATCGGGCGAATGTTCATGGGTTACTCCATTTCGACGTTATCAGCGTCGACCGTGTCGTACTGCTTGTGAGTGCCGACAAATTTTATGTACACGGCGCCAAAGCGATAAGCTACGGCGACTATCAGCCTGAAGTCGTTACCCTTGATGTTGAACACGACTCTGCGGCTTTTGAGAATACTGGCTGTAGCGAAGTGCAGTTTTATGTCGGCAGGCGTTTTCCAGGCTGCATTTCTTACCTCGTCAATCCAGGCCAACAAGGGTTGTTCTGCGCTCGGGTATCTCTCCCAAAATTGCTTCAGCTGATTGATGGCGATGATTCTCATGGCATGATCCTAGTCCCAACGTGGGACTGATGCAAGTCTGTGGAGGCGCAGAAACTCTAACCAGGACGCAATTGTTTGCGGGTAGGAAAAAGCAGCGGGAGAGAGGCGAGCTGGACTCTTTACCAATAAAAAGGGCCTACCCACCGGTAAGCCCTTTCTCATCCCCGCGTACGACTCAATCCCCCAGCGCTTGCCCTTCACGCCGCGGATCGGCTCCGCCTGTCAGCGACGCTTTGCCTTGGGCGTCCTTGACCCGAACAATCGCCTGGGTCCCGCTGGTCATGTCGATCTCGCTCACGCTGTGCCCTTTGTCTTTCAGCGCCTGAATCAGCGTCGGGCTGAACTGCCCCTGTTCCAGTTCGGTCGGGCCGTTGCGGCTGCCGAAGTTGGGCAGGTTGATGGCGGCTTGGGCATCGAGGTTCCAGTCGAGCAGGCCGATGGTGGATTTGGCCACGTATTCGATGATTTGCGAGCCGCCGGGGGAACCGACGGTGGCGAGGAATTCGCCGCTCTGGCGGTCGAAGATCAGGGTCGGGGCCATGGACGAGCGCGGGCGTTTGCCGGGCTCGACGCGGTTGGCGACTTTCTGTCCGTTCTCCTCGGGGATGAACGAGAAGTCGGTCATCTCGTTGTTGAGCATAAAACCCTGAACCATGATGTGCGAGCCGAACGCCGACTCGATGGTGGTGGTCATCGACACGGCGCCGCCCGCGTCATCGACGGCCACCACTTGCGAGGTGGAAATCCGCAGCGGCGAACGGTCCGGCGCATAGGCCACGCGGATACCCGGCGGAGTGCCGTGTTTGGCCGTGCCCATGCTGCGTTCACCAATCAGGGCGGCGCGGCTGGCGAGGTAGGCCGGGTCGACCAGGCCCTTGACCGGCACGGGGACGAAGTCTGTATCGGCTAAGTATTGAGCGCGGTCGGCGTAGGCCAGGCGTTCGGCCTCAGAGATCAGGTGCACGGCTTGCGGGTCGGGTTCGATGCCGGCCGGGGCCGTGGTCTTGACCGGTTGCAGCGGTGCCAGCGCCAGGCGTTTATCGCGGGTCTCCAGGGCTTGCAGCGTGCCGAGGATCTGCGCCACGGCGATCCCGCCCGACGACGGCGGCGGCATGCCGCAGACCTGCCAGCGCTTGTAGTCGGTGCACAGCGGCGCGCGCTCCTTGGCCTGGTAGTTGGCGAGGTCGGTCAGGGACAGGCTACCGGGGTTGGCGTGCCCCTGCACCTTGGCCGCGATTTCCTCGGCAATCGGGCCTTTGTACAGGGCATCCGGGCCTTCATGGGCAATGCGCTTGAACACGGCGGCCAGTGCCGGGTTCTTCAAGTTTGTGCCGACGGCTTTTGGGCTGCCATCGGCATTGCGAAAGTAAGCCATCATTTCCGGCGAGCGAGGCATGGACGAATCCGCGGCGATCAACCGGTGCAGGCGTGGCGAAATGGCGAAGCCTTGCTCGGCGAGCTGGATGGCCGGTTCAAACAGCTGCGCCCAGGGCAGGCGTCCGTGTTTTTGATGGGCCAGTTCCAGGGCGCGCAGCACGCCGGGTGTGCCCACCGAACGACCGCCAATCTGCGCCTGGGTGAACCCCATCGGTTGTCCGTTGGCTTGCAGGAAAAGCTTTTCGGTGGCGCCGGCCGGGGCGGTTTCACGTCCGTCGTAGGTGCGCACGGCCTTGCCATCCCAGAGGACGATCAATGCGCCGCCGCCGATGCCCGAAGACTGTGGCTCGACTAGCGTCAACACGGCTTGCATCGCAATCACCGCGTCGATGGCCGAGCCGCCCCGGCGCAGCATCTCCCGCCCGGCTTCGGCCGCCAGCGGATTGGCCGCCGCTGCCATGTATTTGTCGGCATGTTGAGTTTTCAGGTCGGTGCGGAACCCGGAAGCGCTTTCCGGAGCGAGCGGCAGCGTCGGCACCGAAGCGTTGTGGCACGCGGCCAGGGTCAAGGCACTGGCGAGCAGAACCAGGGTTGGCAGGCGATAGCGGCGCAATGGAAAGGTTGAGAACACGTGGGGTACTCCGTCCGTTGGATCTACGATCAGTGGACTTTATCGACCGACCGGGAGGGACGCAAACCGGGTCCCATGGCGCTGAAGTTTTTGTCCTTCATCAATAGCGGGATTTTCTGTAGGGTCGTTGCCAACAGGCAGGCCGGAAAATCAACAAGAGGCAGACATGCAAACCGAGTTCCCCACCCAGTCCAGCTATAGCACCCAGCGTGAACAGTTCCTGGCCGCCGCGACCACTGCAGGCGCAACGCTGACGGAGTATCCACACCCGCTCAAGGGGCCGTTTGGTGAGTCCCTTAGCACGGATGTGGCGGTATTGGGTGATCCGGGCGCCAAGCGCCTGTTGATCGCGCTGAGCGGCACCCACGGAGTCGAAGGCTTCTACGGCTCGGGCTGTCAGATCAAATGGTTGCAGGAGTTGGGCAAGCGCTCCCTGCCAGCGGATGTCGCCGTGGTCATGATCCATGCCATCAACCCTTGGGGCATGGCGTGGTTGCGCCGGGTCAACGAAGACAACATCGACCTGAACCGCAATCACCTGGATTTCCAGCGACCGCTGCCGGACAACCAGGCCTATGACGCTCTGCATGAAATCTATGCCTGCCCACAGTTGCAAGGTCCGGAGCGTGATCGTGCCGATGCCTTGCTCGACGAACAGATTCGCCTGCACGGCTGGCCGGCAGTCATGTCGATTGTCGAGGGCGGTCAGCATGCTCACCCCGACGGTCTGTTTTTCGGCGGGCTGGCGCCGAGCTGGTCGAACCGCACGTTGCACAAGATCGTGCAAATGCACGTAGCCCATGCCGAGGTCGCCATGTGTTTCGACTTGCACACGGGCGCTGGCGAATACGGTCATCCGATGTTGTTGACCATCACCGAGTCCGCCTATCCGGCGCTGGCGGATGCGCAGGCGATTTATGGCCCGTGGCTCTACAGCCTGCAGACCGGTGCCGATACCCTGAGCGAAACCGGCGTGGCGGCAACGGCCACCGGCTATACCTCGCAGGCATTGATCGATGCGCTGCCGCAGGTACGGCTGATGCCGTTTGTCATTGAGTGTGGGACTTACCCGGGGCCGGACGTTCACCGGCATCTGCGCGATGATCACTGGCTGCATCTGCACGGCAATCCGAGTGACGCAGCAGGACGCGAGATCAAGCTGAATCTGCTGGAGCAGTTCTATCCGGCCGACAGTGACTGGCAGGCGATGGTCTGGTTGCGCACGTGGCAGATCTGGGAACGGGCGTTGTCGGCATTGCCGACCATTGGCGTCTGATCGATGCGCGCATGCGGTTGAGGATTTCCTGCAACCGCAGCGTATTTTTTTCAAGGCATAAAAAAACGGCTTACCTTGCGGTAAGCCGTTTTTAGTACTTGGTGGCTACACAGGGACTTGAACCCCGGACCCCAGCATTATGAATGCTATGCTCTAACCAACTGAGCTATGTAGCCAAGTGGCGCGCATTATTCACCGGTAACGGGGATGCGTCAAGCATAAATCTAAAATATTTCTCTGCGCTTTCAACCGTTTATCAAAATCTATCCTCTGAGCAGCGGTGAAGGGCAGCGCTGGAACCAGCGGCTGGCCTGTTCGTAGGCGTGGGCCAGTTGCAGGACAGCGAAGTCGGCCTGGTGTCTGCCGATGATTTGCAGGCCCATGGGCAGGCCGCTGGCGTTGAAGCCAACCTGTACGTTGGCTACCGGGCAACCGGACAAGGTGCCGGGAATCACCACCTCCATCCAGCGGTGATAGGTGTCCATGGTCACGCCTTCGATGGTGGTGGGCCACGGTTGGGTTTTATCGAAGGGGAACACCTGGGCGCTGGGCAGCAGCAGGTAGTCGTATTTTTCGAACAACCTGGAGATCGCCCGATACCAGTCGCTGCGCGTCACTGAAGCGGCAAACACGTCGGTGGCCGAGAGTTTCAGGCCGTTTTCCACTTCCCAGCAGGCTTCCGGTTTCAACAGCGCACGTTTTTGCGGGTCGGCATAGGTCGCGCCCAACGAGCCGGCGACCATCCAGTGGCGCAATGTCCGCCAACTGCTCCACAGTTTCTCTGGCGCGAATTCGCACTGAACGGGTTCGATGTGGCAACCCAGGCTTTCGAAATCGGCAAAGGCCTTTTCGCACAGCGAGAGGATGCCTTTTTCCATCGGCAGGTAGCCGTTGAAGTCGCCGAGCCAGCCCAGACGCGTGCCTTTGAAGTCCCGATCCAGCGGTGCCACAAAGGCGCTGCCAGACTCGGCAATCGACAGCGGCGCCCGCGCATCGGCCCCGGCCTGTACCGATAGCAGCAACGCCGCATCGCGCACGCTGCGAGCCATGGGGCCTTCGTAGCCGAGTTGGTCGATAAACAGATCGGCACTGTCATCGAAGGGCACGCGGCCCTGGGACGGACGGAACCCGAAGATATTGTTGAAGGCGGCCGGGTTGCGCAGCGAGCCCATCATGTCGCTGCCGTCGGCCACCGGCACCAGGTGCATCGCCAGCGCCGCCGCCGCACCGCCGCTGCTGCCGCCAGCGGTCTTGCTCGGGTCGTAGGCGCAACCGGTCGCGCCGAACAGCGGGTTATAGCTTTGCGAACCGAGGCCGAATTCCGGGGTGTTGCTCTTGCCGATGATGATCGCGCCCGCCGCTTTGATTCGCTCGACCATGATGCCGTCGCGCTCGGGGATGAAGTCCTTGTACAGCGGCGAACCCAGCGTGGTGCGGATGCCACGGGTCAGGGACAAGTCCTTGATGGCGTGGGGCAGGCCGTGCATCCAGCCACAGTATTGACCTTTCGCCAGTTCGGCGTCGCGGATATCGGCCTGGGCCAGCAGGTCTTGCGGCGCTTGCAGGCTCACCAGTGCATTGACCTGCGGGTTGAAGCGTTCGATATGGGCAAGATAAGTCTGCATCACTTCCCGGCAGGAAACCTGACGCAGGCGGATGCGTTCGGCGAGCTCGTGGGCCTGCAACAGGACCAGTTCGCTGATGTTATTAGAGTTCATTGCAAGCGGCCTTTCAGACGGCTGGAAAAACGCCCCGCCATCGCGTCGGGGCGGTAGAGATCAACGCATCAGGTTGGTCCAGAGACGGTCGGCCAGGCGGATCGCGCCTTCGCCGCAGGTCTTGCTGAACACCACCTGGGTGCCTTCGGGAATGTGCAGTTCCGGGGCGTCTTTGAGGCCCGCGTCGAGGAACGGCTCCACACCCTTGATCGGGCTCTGGTGCTTGAGGAAGTTCTGGGTCATCGCCGCGTTTTCAGGCTGGCTGAGGAACGCGATGAAGGCTTTGGCGTTTGCCGGGTTCTTGCTGCCGGTCGGGATGACCATGTTGTCGACCCAGGCCAGCACACCTTCTTTCGGGTACAGGTATTTCAGGCTCGGTTTCATCTCCCGGGCGCGCATCGACGAGCCGCCCCAGAAGGTCGACATGTCGATTTCACCGGAGGCGAGGTTTTCGCGGATCGAACCGGCCTTGGAACTGTAGGTTTTGACGAAGGGTTTCTGCGCCTTGAGCAGGGTCAGAATCTGCTGCATCTGCTTCGGGTCTTCGCTGCACAGTGGAATGTTCAGATACAGGCTGGCCATGTCCACCACGTCGCTGACCGAGTCGAACATGTTGATTCGTCCTTGCAGCTCGGCCGGTGGCTCGTAAAGCACCTTGAGGCTGTCGGTGGGGCCCTTGTAGCGCTCGGTGTTGAGCACCACGCTGGTGGTGCCCCAGATGAACGGCACGGAATAGGCACCTTCCGGGTCCCAGGTGGGTTTTTTCAGGTTGTCGACGACGCTGGCGTAGTAGGGCTGGTTGACCGGGTCGAAGCGCTCCAGCAGTTTTTCCTTGATCAGGATCGGCACGAACTGGTGCGAGGGGATCGCCACGTCATAACCGGCACCGCCCTGTTTCAATTTGGCCAGCAGGGTTTCGTTGGAATCGTAGGAGTCGACTGTGACTTCGATGCCGGTCTGCTTCTGGAACTTGGCGAGAATCTCCGGCGAAAAGTAGCCGCTCCAGCTCACCACGTTGAGTTTTTCCGCGGCCTGAACGCTGCCGACCATGGTCAGCGGTAAAGTCAGGAACAACGAAGTGCCGATGCTTTTAATCCACTTGCTCATGCTATTTCCCCACAGTACGTAGAAGGTTCAGGTTTTCTTTTTACCCAGCAGATAAGAGAGCGTGACGAACAGCACCGAGACGCCCAGGATCAGGGTCGAGACAGCGTTGACGTCCGGTGTCACACCCATGCGCAACAGGCCGAAGATGAAGATCGGCAAGGTGGTGGTGCCGGCCTGGGAGACCATCATCGAGATCACGAAGTTATCCAGCGACACGATGAAGGCCAGCATCAGCCCGGAGAAAATCCCCGGCATCAGCAGCGGCAGGGTGACCTTGCGGAAGGTCCGCCACGGGCCGGCATAGAGGTCGGCCGAGGCTTGTTCCAGGGACAGGTCCATGTCGTTCAGGCGTGCCCGTATCGGCAGAAAGGCAAACGGAATACAGAACACCGTGTGCGCGATAATCAGATTGCCGTAGCCCAGGGACAGACCGATGGTGGAGAACAGCGCGAGGGTGGCGACGCCGACCACGATTTCCGGCAGCACCAGGGGCAACATGATTGCGCCCATGGACAGTTGCAGACCCTTGAACTTCGCACCCCGTGAAGTGCCGAGGGCGGCGAGGGTGGCGATGGCCGTGGCGACCATGCTGGCGCAGACCGCGATCAACAGGCTGTTGCCAGCCGCCTGGCGCAGGGCCTGGTTGGCGAAGGCCGCGCGATACCAGTCGAAGCTGAAACCGGTCCACACCGTGGCCGACTGGTTGGCGTTGAACGAAAACACCACCAGCACCACGATCGGCGCATAGAGGTACAGGTAGAACAGGAAACTGAATCCGCCGAAGCCGGGGAAGTCCTGCACCCCCAGCGTGTTGCGTTTGAACAGGCCGATCATCACGCACCTCCTTTGGCGATGCGCTGGCGTTCGGCACGCAAGGCATAAACCGTCAGTACCAACATCACCGCCGCCATCAGCACCAGCGACAGAGCCGCACCGAAAGGCCAGTTACGCGCATCGCTGAACTGGCGGAAGATCAGGTTGCCGAGCATCATTCGCGTGCCGCCACCGAGCAGTTCCGGAGCGATCATCGCGCCCAGGCAAGGCACGAAAGTGAGGATGGCGCCGGCGAGAATTCCCGGTTTGGCAATCGGCAACACCACCTTGCGCAAGGTTCGAACGCGTCCGGCGTAGAGGTCTTGAGCGGCTTCGAGCAGGCGGATGTCCATTTTTTCCAGGGTGGCGTAGATCGGCAGCACGACGAAGGGCGCATAGGTATAAACCAGCCCCAGCAGCACCGCGCCGTCGGTGTAGAGCAGTTGCAGCGGCTGGTCGATGACCCCGAGGCCCATCAGGCTGTTGTTGATCACCCCGGTGTTGCGCAGCAGCAGAATCCAGGCGTAGGTGCGGATCAACAGGTTGGCCCAGAACGGCACGGTGATCAGGAAGATCAGCAAGCCACGGCGATGGGCCGGTTGCATGGCCAGCCATACCGCCACCGGAAAACCGATCAACAGGGTGATGAGCGTGGTCAGCCCGGCGATGCCGATGGAGCGCAGGGCAATGATCAGGTAGGAGTCGGTGAAGGCCAGGCTGTCGTCCAGTTGCCGCTCGAACAGCAGGGAGGTGTAGGCGTCACTGCTGAATACTTTGTTCACCCCGCCATAGGGGTTGGCCTCCATCAGCGAGTAACCGATGACGATCAGGATCGGCACGATCAGAAACAGGCCGATGGCGATCAGCGCGGGACTGACACCGAGAAAGCTCTGGAAGGCCCGCCGACGTTCCAGTGTGTTGGCAATCGGTAAAGCGTGCATGGCAATTCCTCGTGCTCAATCGTGCAGGACGCTGGCGCTGCCCTGGTCGAACAACAGACCGGCCTGACTGCCGACGGCGAAGCGTTTGCTCTGGTCGACGCAGTTGGGGGTGCGCACGGTGAGGCGTGAACCGTCGGTCAGGCTGACCTGGTATTGCAGGTCGGTGCCGAGGTAGATCTGCGCTTCGATCCGGCACGGCAGAGCGTTCTCAGTGGTGGCTGGCACCAGATGCAAACGCTCGGGGCGCACGGACAATGCGACGTTGGCACCGACTCGCACATCGCTGCATGGCTGTGCAGGCAATGGATGACCGGCCGGACCGGCGAACCAGGCGAGGCCGTCTGCAACGCGGGTGACCGTACCTTCGATGAAGTTGGTTTCACCGATGAAGTCCGCCACGAAGCGATTGCGCGGGCGTTCGTAGATGTCTTCCGGACGACCGACCTGCTGCACCTCGCCTTCGGACAACACGGCGATGCGGTCGGACATGGTCAGGGCTTCTTCCTGGTCGTGGGTGACGAAGATGAAGGTGATGCCGGTGCGCGCCTGAATGGTTTTCAACTCTTCGCGCATGGCCTGGCGCAGCTTGAGGTCCAACGCCGAAAGCGGTTCGTCGAGCAGCAAGACCTTGGGATGCGGCGCCAATGCACGAGCGAGGGCGACACGCTGTTGCTGACCGCCAGACAGTTGCGCCGGCTTGCGGTTGGCAAAGCGCTCCATCTGCACCAGGGCGAGCATCTCGCGCACCCGTTCGGCCATTTGCGTTTTGTTCAGGACTTTGCCCATCGGGTGGGACTCAAGGCCGAAGGCCAGGTTCTCGGCGATGGTCATGTGCGGGAACAGTGCGTAATGCTGGAACACCGTGTTGACCGGGCGCTGGAAGGGCGGGCGGTCGGCGATGTTTTCGCCGTAGAGCAGAATTTCGCCTTCGGTAGGGAATTCGAACCCGGCGATCATCCGCAGGAGCGTGGTTTTGCCGCAGCCCGAAGGGCCGAGAAGGGTGAAGAACTCGTTGTCGCGAATGTCCAGGTCGATGCTTTTGAGCGCCACCGGGCCAGTCTTTGGATCACCGTAGACTTTGCGCACTGAGCGGATGGACACCGCCAGCGTTTGCAGCGAATGCAGGGCATTCATGCGTTACCTCCGATTCCCCCATCGCCTGCGCACGTGCTGAAAACAGCTGTGTCGTCGGGCCATGGATATTATTTTTCTGGGCAGGATCGAGATTGCGTTCGGGTGTTGTAACCAGCTGTTTTGTTGTTCTGCTGTGGATCGATTATCAGCGAGGGGTTGCGGGGGCGAAACTTCAATTTTAACATAGGGGCTGTTAAAAAATTTAACAGCAGAAGGCGCCCGGAAACCATGCCTGACCACCGTTTGCCGCCGCTCAACGCGGTGCGTGCCTTTGATGCCGCGGCCCGGTTGGGCAGCTATGTCGAAGCCTCCAAGGCCCTGCACGTGACCCAGCCGGCCATCGGCCGCCATGTGAAGTTGCTGGAAGACTGGCTGGGCATCCAACTGTTCGAGCGCACCTCACGCGGGGTCAACCTGACGACGGCGGGGGAGAAGTACCACCGCAAGATCACCGCCGCCTTGCAGCTGATCATCGAAGCGGGAAAAGAGGCGCAGCCAAAACACGCCGAACGCTGGCTGCGCATCATGGTGGTGCCGGGGTTTGCCAAGCGCTGGCTGATGCCGCGCATCGAGGCCATGCGTCATCTGCGTCCGGGCTTGAAGTTCGCCATCGAACCCAACTCCACCTTCACCGAAGTGGATGGCAAAAGCGCTGACCTGGGCATTGTCTACGGGTTGGACGGCCAATATGCGCACTCGCGCACCAGCCTGATTTGTCCTCGGGTGTTTCCGATCTGTTCCCCCGACTATCTGGCCAGCGTCGAGCCCATCGACAGCCCCGCGGACCTGGTGAAACACAACCTGATCCATGTGGATGACGGCGAGTGGTGGAACCTGTGGTTCGCCGCCAACGACCTCGACATGCACCTCAATTCGGACATGCTCTACGTCAACAATGACCACGCATTGTCGGTGGCCGAGAGCGGGCAGGGTATTGCGCTGGCCAACGAAGTGCTGGTGCGCGACGAACTCCATAGCGGCAAGCTGGTGCGGGTGGTGGATGCGCAAGTGAAGCTGGAAAGCTATCGGGTGCTGACGCCGTCCGCCGAGCTCTCGGCGGACGCGGCGTGGTTTATCGACTGGCTCAAGAGCGAACTGGAGCAGGACTTCCCGGAGGCGGTGATCCGCGCCTGAGAAGTCCTGGCCGATTCAACTCAAGCGGAAGCGCCCAGTGTTGTCGCTTAAGGCTTTGCTGCCGTGGCTCAGGGTGTCCGCGGCCTGGTTCACCGCGCGGGCCCCTTCGAGCAAGCGCACCGCCGCTTGATCTACCTGCTGGATATTGCCGCTGACCTCGTCGGCGGTACTGGCCTGTTCCTCCACCGCCGTGGCGATTTGCGCCAGGGTATCGGTGACGCTCTGCACCGCACTGGCGATTTCCCCGAGCCGTTCACCGAGGCCGGTGACCGCTTGCGCATCGCTCTCTGCCTGACTGCACGCGGCTTGCATCAGGCTGACGGCCTCATTCACGGTGTTGCGCAGGCTGTCGACCGTACCGGCGATCTGTGCGGTCGACGACTGGGTGCGTTGGGACAGGCTGCGCACTTCATCGGCCACCACCGCGAAGCCACGCCCTTGCTCGCCCGCCCGAGCCGCCTCGATGGCGGCGTTGAGTGCCAGCAGGTTGGTCTGCTCGGCGACACCGCGAATGGTGTCGACCACCAGTTGAATCTGCTGTCCTTGTTCACTGACCCGGCCCAGCGCCGCAGCGGTCTCGTTCAGACGTTGATTGAGCTGCTGGATACTCGCGGTGGTGCGCTGGCTGTCACGGCTGCTGTCGGCGGCAATGCGCCGGGTGTGCTGGGCGCTGCCGGACGCTTGTTCGCAACTGTGGGCCACCCCTTGTGAGGTGGCGGCCAGTTGCGTCGCGGCAGCGGCAATTTGACTGATCTGCAGCTGCTGGGCTTCGACTTCGCCCAGGGCGTCGCTGGAATGATGGTTGAGGGCTTGTACCGCGTTGCTCAGTTGCAGGGTTTCGTGATCCACCCCTTGCAGGCTGGTGCGCAGTTGCACCACGGCGACGTTCAGCGCGGTGCTGATGACCGCCAGTTCGTCCCGGCCTTGAACCGGCACTTGCAGGCTCAGATTGCCATCGCGCAGGGCCTCGGCCAGTACCGTGATGCCGCTGGCGCTGCGGCGGATCGAGGCTTGCAAACAGATGAACAGATACAGCGCGGCCAACAGCAGGCAGCCCAACACGGCGGCCACAACAACGAACTGGCGGATCGCCGAGTCGTGGTAGTAATCCAGTCGTTGATCCAGCGACACCAGCGACTGCTGACGCAACGAGGCGAGGTCGGCGAGCAGGGCGTCGAGACTGCGTTCGAAGTCCTCCGGCTTGAGGTTGATGCTGCCACCGAACACGCCGTCATCCAGCACCTTCAGGCCCGCATCGAGGCGCTTGAGGCTGTCGTGGTATTGCCCGGCCCAGGTTTGCAGGGCACTGGGCAAGCGCGCTTCGAGCAGGCCAGCGGTTTTCACCAGCTGCTCTCGCGCATCGCCGATGCGGCTGCGCAGGTCGCGCAGTTGCAGGCGGCTTTGCAGGGTGAACTGTCCGGACACCACCGAGGCCTGGCCCACAGCAGCCAGACGACCGACCCGTTCGATCAGGTCCGGCGCATGCTGGGTGGAGATCTGCGTCAGCAAGTAGGTTTCCAGCCACGGTGCCAGCGTCAGGCGATTATCCATGGCGATCTGCTCGCGCAAGGCTTGCAGGGCGCTCAAGGCGTTGGTAAAGCGATCGTAGCCATCGGGCCACCAGCCGACATTGCTCAGGCTTTTTGAGTCGAGGCCATCGAGGGCGGTTTGCAGGGCCTGATAACGCGACAGGGTTTCGCCCTCGGCGCTTTCTTTTTGCAGGGCATTGCCCAATTTGGTAGTGGCCTGGCTGACGGCGGGCTGAACCCCATCGAAGGCGGCCATCGCGGCGAGGGTGGCCGGCGTTGGCTGGCGATTGGTTTCCGTGGCGCGCCACCTGGCGGCGCGATCACGCTGGGCGGCGAGCAGGTCATCCAGCGCATCGAGGGCAAGCAGTTGCCGCACCCCGGCGCGTTCGCCGGAGATCAGGCTGAGTTTGTCGCGATAGTCCTGGCCGATCATCCACAGGCTGCCGGCCAGCGGCAGGATAAACAGCAGAAACAACAGCTGGAATTTACGTGCGAAGCCAAAACGCCCCAGCAGCCCGATCCCCGGTGATAAAAAAGCCTGCATGCCCCATGACTCCTCTGGACACCACGCACTATTGGCGTGCGACGGAGGTTGTCGCCCCCCCGACTCGTGCCCTCTAAAAAGGCCTCGAAAGTTCACCCTTGTCCGCTCTGTAGGCCGACTCTGTAGCGAAACTTCCCATTGTCGGTCTCCTTTGTAAGGAAGCCGCGTTCAAGCAGACAAGGAAGGCAAGATTCAGACCATGGCTTTGCGCCATCAAGGTTGTGGTGATGAAAAACGAGGTCGTTAGCAGGCTAAGGGGATGGCGTTGCCGCACCGAAAAATGGCACATTGGCGCACCTGCACGTTCGTACCTCCTGTTGTCTGGAAATTCCCATGGCTATCAGCAACGCCCAGACCGGCTCAGTGCCGGCGTCCGCTACGCCCCAAAGCAGTCCCCTGGTGATGCGCATCATCGGCGCGGTAGCGCTGGCGCATTTGATCAACGACCTGATCCAGTCGGTGCTGCCGTCGATCTATCCGATGCTCAAGGCCAACTATGGGCTGACCTTCACCCAGGTCGGCCTGATCACCCTGACGTTTCAGCTGACGGCCTCGTTGCTGCAGCCGTGGGTCGGCTACTACACCGATCGCCATCCCAAACCGTGGTTGTTGCCGGCGGGTACGGTCTGCACCTTGATCGGGATTCTGATGATGTCGGTGGTCGGCAGCTTCCCGCTAATCCTGTTGGCGGCGGGGCTGATCGGCATCGGTTCATCGACCTTCCACCCGGAAGCGTCCCGCGTGGCGCGCCTGGCTTCGGGCGGACGCTTCGGGCTGGCGCAATCGACCTTCCAGGTCGGCGGTAACGCGGGCTCGGCGTTCGGCCCGTTGCTGGCGGCGGCGATCATCATTCCCTACGGTCAAGGGCAGGTGGCCTGGTTCGGCCTGTTCGCGGTGTTTGCGCTGTTCGTGCTTTACCGGATCAGCCGCTGGTACGCCAACCATTTGAACCTGTTCAAGCTCAAGCAGGGCCAGGCGGCGACTCACGGCTTGTCCAAGGGCCGAGTGACCAGTGCGCTGGTGGTGCTCGGGTTGCTGGTGTTCTCCAAGTATTTCTACATGTCGAGCCTCACCAGCTACTTCACCTTTTATCTGATCGAGAAGTTCGACCTGTCGGTGGCCAGCTCGCAGCTGCATCTGTTCCTGTTTCTCGGCGCGGTCGCGGCGGGAACGTTCTTTGGCGGGCCGATCGGTGACAGGATCGGGCGCAAGGCGGTGATCTGGTTCTCGATCCTCGGCGTTGCGCCGTTCACCTTGCTGCTGCCCCATGTCGACCTGTTCTGGACCAGCATCCTCAGCGTCGTCATCGGCTTCATCCTCGCCTCGGCGTTCTCGGCCATCGTGGTGTACGCCCAGGAACTGGTGCCGGGCAATGTCGGGATGATCGCCGGGATATTCTTCGGCCTGATGTTCGGCTTCGGCGGGATTGGCGCGGCGTTGCTGGGCCATCTGGCGGATATTCACGGCATCGAATACGTGTACTACCTGTGTTCGTTCCTGCCGCTGTTCGGGGTGTTGGCAATCTTCCTGCCGCGTACGAAGAAGTCCTGATCCAGCACAAATCCCCCCCTGTGGGAGCGGGCTTGCTCGCGAAGAGGGAGTGTCAGTCGGTATAACTCTAACTGACACACCGCCTTCGCGAGCAAGCCCGCTCCCACAATGGTTCGGTGGTGTTGCCGGCAATATTCCAGGCACAAAAAAGCCGCGTATCAAACGCGGCTTTTTCTTGGGCGTATGGCTTACACGTTGAAGCGGAAGTGCATCACGTCGCCGTCTTTAACGATGTAATCCTTGCCTTCCAGGCGCCATTTACCGGCTTCCTTGGTACCGGCTTCGCCCTTGTACTGGATGAAGTCGTTGTAGGCGATCACTTCGGCGCGGATGAAGCCTTTTTCGAAGTCGGTGTGGATCACGCCAGCGGCTTGTGGTGCGGTGGCACCGACGCGGACGGTCCAGGCGCGGACTTCTTCGACACCGGCGGTGAAGTAGGTCTGCAGGTGCAGCATTTCGTAGCCGGCGCGGATCACGCGGTTCAGGCCAGGCTCTTCGAGGCCCAGGGCTTCGAGGAACATGTCTTTTTCTTCGCCGTCATCGAGCTCGGCGATTTCCGCTTCGATTTTGTTGCACACCGGAACAACCACGGCGCCTTCTTCTTCGGCGATGGCGCGTACAACGTCCAGGTGCGGGTTGTTCTCGAAACCGTCTTCAGCGACGTTGGCGATGTACATGACCGGCTTGGTGGTCAGCAGGTGGAAGCCCTTGATCACCGCTTTCTCGTCGGTGCCCATGTTCTTCATCAGGCTGCGCGCCGGCTTGCCTTCGGTGAAGTGAGCGATCAGTTGCTCCAGCAGGCCTTTCTGGACCACTGCGTCCTTGTCACCGCCCTTGGCGTTGCGCGCGACTTTCTGCAGTTGCTTCTCGCAGCTGTCGAGGTCGGCGAAGATCAGTTCCAGGTCGATGATTTCGATGTCGCGTTTCGGGTCGACGCTGTTGGAGACGTGAATCACGTTCTCGTCTTCGAAGCAGCGGACCACGTGGGCGATGGCATCGGTTTCACGGATGTTGGCCAGGAACTTGTTGCCCAGGCCTTCACCTTTCGACGCGCCGGCAACCAGGCCCGCGATGTCGACGAATTCCATGGTGGTCGGCAGGATGCGCTTTGGATTGACGATGGCTGCCAGGGCATCCAGACGCGGATCCGGCATCGGCACGATACCGCTGTTAGGCTCGATGGTGCAGAAGGGGAAGTTCTCGGCCGCGATCCCGGATTTGGTCAGGGCGTTGAACAGGGTGGACTTGCCGACGTTAGGCAGGCCGACGATGCCGCAATTGAATCCCATGGTGTTTCCCCTCGGATAAGAGTCAGGCCTTCTGGCTGTGCAGGTTTTTCATCGCGCGGTTCCATTCCCCGGCGAGGATATCCGGCAGCACGCCGAGGGCAAAGTCGATGCTGGCATCGAGTTTTTCCTGTTCGGCGCGTGGCGCACGACCCAGGACGAAATTTGAAACCATACTGGCGACGCCCGGATGACCGATGCCAAGCCGCAGGCGGTGGAAAGTGTTCTGATTGCCCAGTTGCGCAATGATGTCGCGCAGCCCGTTGTGACCGCCATGGCCGCCGCCCACTTTGAGTTTGGCGACGCCTGGAGGCAGGTCGAGTTCGTCGTGTGCCACGAGGATTTCTTCAGGCTTGATGCGGAAGAAACCTGCAAGGGCCGCCACGGCCTGGCCGCTGCGGTTCATGTACGTGGTGGGAATCAGCAGACGAACATCCTGACCCTGATGCGAATAGCGCCCGGTCAGGCCGAAATACTTGCGGTCCGCCACAAGGTTCACGCCTTGTGCGTTCGCGATGCGCTCAACAAAAAGGGCCCCTGCGTTATGCCGGGTCTGTTCGTATTCAGCGCCTGGATTTCCCAGGCCAACGATCAGTTTGATGGCAGTCACGATAGGGGCCCTTCCTTGGAGTGGTGGATAACATCGCCGCAATCAGGGATAGCGGCGAAAGTGGACGAAAATTGCTCATTTACCATGATGTAAACTCCGCGTTCTCGCCCGCTTTCTCGCTATGCTCTAGTCCGCGATGTTTCCGGTCACTCCGGCGTACAGAGTAAAATTACTCTGCAGCGCCTTCTGCAGCTTCTGGAGCAACACGTGGAGCGTGGACGTTGGCAACAGCCTTGTCATCACCGTGTGCCAGGGCCACGAACTCAACGCCTTTAGGAGCCTTGAGGTCCGACAGGTGAATGATCGAACCGATTTCAGCGTTAGCCAGGTCGACTTCGATGAACTCAGGCAGATCTTTCGGCAGGCAGGAAACTTCGATCTCGGCAACAACGTGCGAGATTTCGCCGCCTTTCTTGGTCGGTGCTTCTTCGTTGATGAAGTGCACTGGAACGATAGCGGTCAGTTTCTGGCCGGCTACTACGCGTACGAAGTCAGCGTGCATCACGTGGCCTTTGGCCGGGTGACGCTGCAGGGCTTTGATCACGACGTTCTGCTTGGTGCCACCAACGTTCAGCTCGATGATGTGGCTGTAAGCCGCTTCGTTTTCGAGCAGTTTGGCAACTTCTTTGGCCAGCATGCTGATGGATTCAGGGGCTTTGTCGCCACCGTAAACTACAGCTGGAACCAGGCTTGCGAGACGACGCAGGCGGCGGCTCGCACCTTTCCCCAGGTCGGAACGCACTTCAGCATTCAGAGTAAAATCGTTCATGTTGTATCTCCAAAATAACCACACTCGCCCCAGCGTTTGCGACCAGCGCTAAAGGCGATATGGGCAAAAAAGCCCCGCCCCGACAGGAATGCCGGGGCGGGGCGCTTTTCGTCAACGAGACATTTCGAGAAGGGCAGGGCCCTTAGCGGAACATCGCGCTGATCGATTCTTCATTGCTGATGCGGCGGACCGCCTCGGCAACTACCGGTGCGATATCCAGTTGGCGGATACGCGCACAGGCTTGTGCTGCAGCGGACAGAGGAATGGTGTTAGTCACCACCAACTCGTCCAGCACGGAATTTTCGATGTTTTCGATCGCCCGACCCGACAGCACAGGGTGCGTGCAGTAGGCGAAAACCTTGGCAGCGCCATGCTCTTTCAAGGCCTTGGCCGCGTGGCACAGGGTGCCGGCGGTATCGACCATGTCATCGACCAGAATACAGGTACGCCCTTCGACATCACCGATGATATGCATCACTTCAGAGTGATTGGCTTTCTCACGGCGTTTGTCGATGATCCCGAGATCCACGCCCAGGGATTTGGCAACGGCACGTGCACGCACGACGCCGCCAATGTCCGGGGACACGATCATCAGGTTTTCGAAGCGCTGATCTTCGATGTCATCCACCAGAACCGGGGAGCCGTAGATGTTATCTACCGGAATATCGAAGAAACCCTGGATTTGGTCAGCATGCAGATCAACCGTGAGAACACGGTCGATGCCGACTACGGTAAGCATGTCAGCCACGACTTTCGCGCTGATAGCCACACGTGCGGAACGCGGACGGCGATCCTGACGGGCATAACCAAAGTAAGGAATAACAGCAGTGATACGAGTAGCCGAGGAGCGGCGGAAGGCATCAGCCATCACTACCAGTTCCATCAGGTTATCGTTGGTCGGAGCGCAAGTCGGCTGAATAATGAAGACGTCTTTACCGCGAACGTTTTCATTGATCTCGGCTGTAATTTCGCCGTCGGAGAATTTACCGACAGAGATGTCACCGAGAGGGATATGCAGCTGACGTACGACACGCCGAGCCAGATCGGGGTTAGCGTTCCCCGTAAAGACCATCATCTTGGACACGCGCAGTACCTGAAGGCTGAGGGTAACCTGGATGAGTATAGGAAAATGGCAGGGGCGGCTGGATTCGAACCAACGCATGGCAGGATCAAAACCTGCTGCCTTACCGCTTGGCGACGCCCCTGTATCTGTTGCAACGATTACCCAGTAATCGGTTCCTTTAGAGCAGACTTTGCAGCTTGCGATGCAACATCGAAACGTTGCTTCCTTTTGCTACAAATCCTGTAAGGGTCTCTGTCAGAAGGGCCGAGACTTTATCAGCTTCAGCTTTGCTTGGGAAGCCCCCAAACACACAACTTCCAGTTCCGGTGAGTTTTGCTTCGGTAAATTTACCTAACAAATTCAAAGCGTTACGTACCTCTGGATAACGCCTTGTTACCACCGGCAAGCAGTCATTTCGACTGTTTCCCTTGGGAACGGGGCGCACTTTAATGGGAGGAGTGTTACGTGTCAACAACGGATCTGAAAAAATTTCTGCCGTACTAACAGAGACTTGCGGCACCAGCACCAGATACCACGGTTCTTCCGGGTCCACAGGGGTCAGTTTCTCCCCCACGCCCTCGGCGAAAGCCGCGTGGCCACGTACGAAAACCGGGACGTCGGCGCCCAGCGTCAACCCCAGCCCGGCCAGGCGATCTTCATCCCAGCCCAATTGCCACAGATGATTCAAGCCCAGCAATGTTGTTGCGGCATTCGAGCTGCCGCCACCGATGCCGCCGCCCATGGGCAGGATCTTGTCGATCCAGATATCGACGCCCAGCGAGCAAGCGGATTGCTCCTGCAGTTTTCTGGCGGCCTTGACGATCAGGTTGCTGTCGTGGGGAACACCTTCGAACTCAGTGTGCAGATGAATGACACCGTCATCGCGCAGGGCGTAGGTGATTTCGTCGCCGTAATCGAGAAACTGAAACATCGTCTGCAGTTCGTGGTAGCCGTCTTCGCGGCGACCCAGGATGTGCAGCATCAAATTGAGTTTGGCTGGCGAGGGCAGCGTCAGGCGATTGGCCGGCATGTCACGACCCCAGTTTGCGCGGTTGCCAGATCTTGATCACCAGCGTGACATCAAGGTCGGTGCCGCTGAGCTTGATGCGCTCGGGTAGCCAGAAACCGTTTTGCTGGGTGTAGGCGGTGTAGTCGACCTTCCAGCCATCCTGTTCAAGGCTCGCCAGGCGGCTGTCGCCGTCCAGGGTCAGGCGACTTTTGCTGTCGGGAGCCGGGAGCCCGCGCACCCACCAGGCCAGGTTGGACACCGGCAGCTTCCAGCCTAGCTGTTCTTCGAGCAGCACTTCCGGATTCGGCGCGTCGTAACGTCCCTGGTTGGCGACTTCCAGCGACACCTTGCCCGGGCGTCCGGTCAGGCGAGCCGCGCCGCGGCCCAGTGGTCCCGACAGGCGAATGTCGTAGTAATCCTGGCGCTGCAACCAGAACAGCGTGCCGCTGCCCGAGTCTTTCGGGGCACGGATGCCGATCTTGCCGTCGATCTGCCAGCCATCGAGGCCGGTCAGTTGCTGTTTGTGCTCGCGCCATTGGGCGGCGTTGCCATGGCCCTCGACCGACTCACGGGGACCCAGGCCGGCACAACCGGCGAGCAGGGCGATAAAGCTGAAAGCGATGAAATGGCGCAAAAACATAATTTTAAAGAGTCTCTGATCCGGTCAGGCGTTTGATGGTGCCGCGCAGGGTCGGGCTGTCAGGCTGTTCCTTGAGGAACTTGCCCCAGACTTGTTTCGCTTCACGCTGTTTGCCGTTGGCCCACAGGACTTCACCCAGGTGAGCGGCGACTTCCTGATCGGGGAAACGATCCAGGGCCTGGCGCAGCAGGCGCTCGGCTTCGTCGAGATTGCCCAGGCGGTAATTCACCCAGCCAAGGCTGTCGAGTACCGCCGGGTCTTCCGGACTGATCTGGTGCGCCTGTTCGATCAGGGCCTTGGCTTCGGCGTAACGCGTGGTGCGGTCGGACAGGGTGTAGCCCAGGGCATTCAACGCCATGGCATTGTCCGGGTCGCGCTTGATGATCGTACGCAGGTCTTTTTCCATCTGCGCCAGGTCATTGCGTTTTTCCGCCTGCATGGCGCGGGTGTAGAGCAGGTTCAGGTCGTCCGGGTATTTCTGCAAGGCCTGTTGCAGAGCATTCCAGGCCTTGTCGCCCTGATTGTTGGCGGACAGGGTTTCGACTTCGATCAGGTACAACTGGATGGCGTAATCCGGCTGCTCATCGCGTTCTGCCGCCAGCTTGCGTTGCGCTTCGGCGGTCTTGCCGTTGTTGATCAGGATGTCGGCCTGACGCAATTGCGCTGGCAGGAAGTCGTTGCCCGGGCCAACCTTGGCGTATTCGATCAGCGCGCCTTGCGGGTCGTTTTGTTCTTCGGCGATGCGGCCGAGGTTCAGGTGCGCCGAGTCGACATGGCTTTCCCGGGCGATCAGGTCTTCAAGATGACCCTTGGCCTCATTCCAGTCCTTGGCTTCCAGGCACACCAGCGCCAGGGAGTAACGCAGTTCGTCATCTTCCGGGTATTGCTGGACCAGGCTCGAGAACTCGGCCTTGGCGTCGTCCATGCGGTCCTGTTCAACCAGCATCCTCGCGTAAGTCAGGCGCAGGCGCTTGTCGTCCGGGTATTTCTTGATGCTTTTCTGCAGCAGCGGCAGGGCTTCGTCACCGCGATTCAAGGTTTGCAGCAGGCGTGCGCGCAGCAGGATCGGCGCAATTTCGCCGTCCTCCGGCGGATTGTCTTCCAGCAGCTTCAGCGCGCCCTTGGCGTCGCCATCCTGTTGCATCAGCAAGGCCTTGCCGAAAATCAGCTGGCCGTTGTCCGGATGACGCTGCAACAAACGATCGAAGCTTTTCATCAAGCCGTTGCGGGTGTCCTGGTCGGTGTCGGCCGCGGACAGCGCAAGGAAGTCGAAATGGGTGTCGCCTTTGCCTTGCAGGACTTTCTCCATATAGACCATGGAGTCGTCATAACGCCCGGCGCGTGCCAGTTGCACGGCGGCGGCGCGTTGCGCTTCGAGGTCGTCGGGGGCGTTCCTGGCCCAGATCAGCGCAGTATCCAGGGCTGCCTGGTCGGCGCCCAGATATTCGGCGATACGAAATGCCCGCTCGGAGATGCCCGGATCCTGAGTGTTGATGGCCTGGGTCACATAGTTGTCCAGGGCAATGTCAAAACGATTGCGCTGGCCGGCCAGTTCGGCGCTCAACAGGCTGAAGATGGTTTCCTCGCTGAATGGGCTGTAGACCTTGGGCTTTTCAGGGGCCGGGGTGCTGTCTTCAACCGGCGGCGCACCGTCCGACGAAACGGGTGCCAAGGCCTGGCAGCCGCTGAGGAAGACAAGAGCGAGGAGCAACGCGGAGGATCTATTCATATAGGAAGAGGACGACTAACCTGCGGTCGGATCATCATGACACAAGCTTTCGAGCAAACATAACCGGCCCGGCAATTTACCTGCCAGCCCGATCCGCATCGCCCTGATGCTTATGTAAACGAGAACTGCTCGCAACCCGCGATGGCGCCTGATGGGGCGATAGATATCGAGTAGTTGTTCTGATTCCGTCGAAGTAGGACAATTGTCGGCTTCACGTCACAATCAGCGACTTTGAATGGCCTTCCTTGCACTCGGTATTAACCACAAGACTGCTTCAGTAGACGTCCGCGAGCGCGTGGCTTTTACCCCTGAGCAGCTGGTTGAGGCCTTGCAGCAGCTCTGCCGACTCACCGACAGCCGCGAAGCTGCGATCCTCTCCACCTGCAATCGCAGTGAACTCTATATAGAACAGGATCACCTGTCGGCAGACGTCGTGCTGCGCTGGCTGGCCGAATATCATCATTTGAGCTACGACGAGCTGCGCGAAAGCGCCTATGTGCATGAAGATGATGCGGCAGTTCGTCACATGATGCGGGTCGCTTCCGGGCTCGACTCGCTGGTGTTGGGCGAACCGCAGATTCTCGGCCAGATGAAGTCGGCCTATGCCGTGGCCCGCGAAGCCGGGACCATCGGGCCGCTGCTCGGGAGGTTGTTCCAGGCCACGTTCAATGCGGCCAAGCAGGTGCGCACCGACACGGCCATCGGCGAGAACCCGGTGTCGGTAGCGTTTGCCGCGGTAAGCCTGGCCAAGCAGATTTTCAGCGACCTGCAACGCAGCCAGGCCTTGTTGATCGGCGCCGGCGAGACCATCACCCTGGTCGCCCGCCATCTGCATGACCTGGGTGTAAAGCGCATTGTGGTCGCCAACCGTACCCTGGAGCGCGCAAGCATTCTGGCCGAACAGTTCGGTGCCCATGCGGTGTTGTTGTCGGATATTCCGGCAGAACTGGTGCGCAGCGATATCGTCATCAGTTCCACCGCCAGTCAGTTGCCGATTCTGGGCAAGGGTGCGGTGGAAAGCGCCTTGAAACTGCGCAAGCACAAACCGATCTTCATGGTGGATATCGCTGTTCCTCGCGACATCGAGCCAGAAGTCGGCGAACTGGACGACGTTTACCTCTATAGCGTCGACGACCTCCACGAAGTGGTTGCAGAGAACCTCAAGAGCCGCCAGGGCGCAGCCCAGGCCGCCGAAGAGATGGTCTCGATCGGTGCCGAAGACTTCATGATCCGCCTGCGCGAATTGGCGGCGGTGGACGTGCTCAAGGCCTATCGTCAACAGAGCGAACGCCTGCGCGATGAAGAATTGCAAAAGGCCCAGCGCATGCTGGCCAACGGCACCAGTGCCGAAGAGGTGCTGGTGCAACTGGCCCGCGGGCTGACCAACAAACTGTTGCACGCACCGAGCGTGCAGTTGAAAAAGCTCTCTGCCGAAGGTCGCCTGGATGCGCTGGCGATGGCCCAGGAACTCTTTGCCCTCGGTGAGGGCTCATCGGATAGCTTTTCGGATAAAAAACCGCAATGAAAGCGTCACTGCTCAATAAGCTGGATATCCTCCAGGACCGTTTCGAGGAATTGACCGCCCTGTTGGGCGATGGCGAGGTCATTTCCGATCAGAACAAGTTCCGCACCTATTCCAAGGAGTACGCGGAAGTTGAACCGATCGTGGGCGCCTATAAAGAACTGCTGAAAGTGCAGGACGACCTCGAAGGCGCCCAGGCACTGCTCAAGGACAGCGACCCGGACATGCGGGAAATGGCCGTGGAAGAAGTCCGCGAGGCCAAGGAACGCCTGGTCACGCTCGAAGCCGACCTGCAGCGCATGCTGCTACCCAAGGACCCGAACGACGGCCGCAACGTGTTCCTCGAGATCCGTGCCGGTACTGGTGGTGACGAAGCGGCGATTTTCTCCGGCGACCTGTTCCGCATGTATTCGCGTTACGCCGAGCGTCGTGGCTGGCGGGTGGAGATCCTTTCGGAGAACGAGGGTGAACACGGCGGCTATAAAGAGGTGATTGCCCGGGTCGAGGGCGACAACGTCTACGGCAAGCTGAAGTTCGAATCCGGCGCGCACCGCGTGCAGCGGGTTCCGGCGACCGAATCCCAAGGCCGCATTCACACGTCGGCCTGCACCGTGGCGGTATTGCCCGAACCGGACGAACAGGAAGCCATCGAGATCAACCCGGCCGATCTGCGCATCGATACCTATCGCTCCTCCGGCGCCGGTGGCCAGCACGTCAACAAGACCGACTCGGCGATCCGTATCACGCACTTGCCATCCGGTATTGTGGTCGAGTGCCAGGAAGAACGTTCACAGCACAAGAACCGCGCCCGGGCGATGTCCTGGTTGTCGGCCAAGCTGAACGATCAGCAGACCTCCGCCGCGGCCAACGCCATCGCCAGCGAGCGCAAGTTGCTGGTCGGTTCCGGCGACCGCTCAGAGCGTATCCGCACCTATAATTTTGCCCAGGGCCGAGTCACCGATCATCGGGTCAACCTGACCTTGTATTCCCTCGACGAGATCCTCGCCGGCGGCGTCGAGGCGGTGATCGAGCCGTTGCTGGCCGAGTACCAGGCCGATCAACTGGCAGCGATAGGTGAGTAAATGACGATCATTGCCAGTTTGTTGCGCGCCGCCGATTTACCCGACTCGCCGACGGCGCGTCTGGATGCCGAACTGCTGCTGGCGGCGGCCTTGGGCAAGTCCCGCAGTTTCCTGCATACCTGGCCGGAGCGCATCGTGCCGAGCGAAGCGGCGCTGACGTTCGCCGAGTATTTGCAGCGTCGCCGCAGCGGCGAGCCGGTGGCCTATATCCTCGGCCAGCAGGGTTTCTGGAAGCTGGACCTGGAAGTGGCACCGCACACGCTGATCCCGCGCCCCGACACCGAACTGCTGGTGGAAGCCGCGCTGGAACTGTTGCCGGCCACACCGGCCAAGGTACTCGACCTTGGCACGGGCAGCGGCGCAATTGCCCTGGCCCTGGCCAGCGAGCGTCCGGCCTGGAGCGTCACTGCCGTGGATCGTGTTCTGGAAGCCGTGGCCCTGGCCGAACGCAATCGCCAGCGCCTGCACCTGGACAACGCCACCGTGCTGAGCAGCCATTGGTTCAGCGCCCTGGAAGGTCAGCGTTTTCAACTGATCATCAGCAATCCGCCCTACATCGCAGCGGCCGATCCGCATCTGGTCGAGGGCGACGTGCGCTTTGAACCGGCCAGCGCCCTGGTGGCGGGTGTCGACGGGCTCGACGATCTGCGCTTGATCGTTGCCCAGGCACCGGACCATCTGGACGCCGGCGGTTGGCTGATGCTCGAACACGGCTATGATCAGGCCGAGGCGGTTCGCGATTTGCTGCTGACCCGGGGTTTTGAAGAAGTCCACAGCCGCACCGATCTGGGCGGTCATCAACGCATCAGTCTGGGGCGCCTGCCGTGCTGAATGATCAGGAATTGCTGCGCTACAGCCGGCAGATTCTTCTGCAACACATCGATATCGACGGCCAGTTGCGGCTCAAGGAAAGCCGCGTATTGATCGTCGGTCTTGGTGGCCTTGGCGCGCCAGTGGCGCTGTATCTGGCGGCCGCCGGCGTTGGTGAGTTGCACCTGGCGGACTTCGATACGGTCGACCTGACCAACCTGCAACGCCAGATCATTCACGACACCGACAGCGTCGGCATGACCAAGGTCGATTCGGCAATCAAGCGCCTGACGGCGATCAACCCCGAGATTCAACTGATCGCCCATCGTGCGGCGCTGGACGAAGACTCCCTGGCCGCCGTAGTGGCCAGAGTGGATCTGGTCCTCGATTGTTCTGACAATTTT
Organism: Pseudomonas sp. BF-B-30; assembly: GCF_019956305.1. Taxonomy (NCBI): domain Bacteria; kingdom Pseudomonadati; phylum Pseudomonadota; class Gammaproteobacteria; order Pseudomonadales; family Pseudomonadaceae; genus Pseudomonas; species Pseudomonas sp. BF-B-30. The sequence continues at coordinate 45,326 of NZ_JAHBDG010000077.1, forward strand.
TCCACCCGTGAAGCGGTCAACGCCGCTTGCGTGGCGGCCGGCAAACCGCTGGTCAGCGGCGCGGCGATTCGCCTCGAAGGGCAGCTGTCGGTGTTCGATCCGCGTCGACCGGAGAGTCCGTGCTACCACTGTTTATACGGGCACGGCAGCGAAGCCGAATTGACCTGTAGCGAGGCCGGCGTGGTCGGTCCGCTGGTGGGGCTGGTCGGCAGTCTGCAAGCGCTTGAAGCGTTGAAGTTGCTGGCCGGATTCGGCGAGCCGCTGGTGGGGCGCCTGTTGTTGATCGATGCCTTGGGCGCGCGCTTCCGTGAACTGCGGGTCAAGCGCGATCCGGGCTGCAGCGTCTGTGGGCCGAAACATGCGTGAAGCGCCGATCGGCGTGTTCGACTCCGGTGTCGGTGGGCTCTCGGTACTGGCCGAGATCCAGCGTTTGCTGCCCAATGAGTCTCTGTTGTACGTCGCCGACTGCGGAAATGTTCCCTACGGCGAAAAATCCCCGGCATTTATCCAGCAACGTTGCAGCGTGATGGCCGACTTCTTTCGGCAGCAGGGCGCCAAGGCTTTGGTGCTGGCGTGCAACACGGCGACGGTTGCCGGGGTCGCCGACCTGCGTCGCGACTATCCGGAATGGCCCATCGTTGGCATGGAGCCGGCAGTCAAGCCGGCCGCCGCCGCAACCCGTTCCGGCGTGGTGGGGGTGCTGGCCACCACAGGCACTTTGCAGAGCGCCAAGTTCGCCGCGTTGCTCGACCGCTTCGCCACGGATGTGAAAGTGATCACCCAGCCCTGTCCAGGGCTTGTGGAGCTGATTGAAAACGGCGACCTGCGCAGCCCCGAGTTGCGCCAGCTGTTGGCCGGGTATGTCGAGCCACTGCTGGCTGCCGGCGCGGACACTCTGATTCTCGGCTGCACCCATTACCCCTTTCTCAAGCCGATGCTGCGGCAGATGATCCCCGAGGACATCAGCCTGATCGACACCGGCGCCGCCGTCGCGCGACAACTTCAGCGTCTGCTGGCCGAAGGCGAGCTGCTCGCCCAGGGACCTTCCCGTGAGGCACAGTTCTGGACCAGCGCCGATCCGCTTCATTTCAGAAATATCTTGCCGATACTGTGGAATACCTCTGGTGTTGTGCGAAGCTTCAACAGGTAGATGGCTGTCCGGGGGGATACGAAGAGTCGGGGTAAACTTCTGATAAATCGCTGACTTCTATAGTTTTGCAGGGCTTGGTAACAAAAAAACCATACGAAATCGTTCGGAAAAGGAAGTTTCAAGTGAAGCGACTATTCTGCTTGGCCGCGATTGCGACCGCACTTTTGGGGCACACTTTTACCGCGCAGGCGGCAGGTGTGGAATTTGCCGTGGGGCAAACCGGCGAGTCGACCATGACCTATCGATTGGGGGTGCAATTCGATTGGGACCAGAGCTGGTGGCAGAGCGACGTTGGTCGTCTGACCGGTTACTGGGACGGCGCCTATACCTATTGGGAGGGTGACGAGAAATCCAGTAACCACAGCCTGTCGTTCTCACCCGTGCTTGTTTATGAATTTGCCGGCCAGAACGTCAAACCCTACATTGAGTTTGGGATTGGCGTGGCGGCGTTTGCCAGCACCGAAGTCGAAAGCAACGATCTGGGCAGCGCCTTCCAGTTCGAAGACCGCTTTGGTTTCGGTTTGCGCTTTGCCGGCGGACATGAAGTCGGGGTTCGTGCGACGCACTATTCCAACGCCGGGATCACCACTCCGAACGATGGTGTAGAAAGTTACGCATTGCATTACACGATGCCGTTGTAAGACAGCAACGCTGTGCTAAATGTGGGAGCGGGCTTGCTCGCGAAAGCAGTGGATCAGTCGACACTGTAATCGACTGACCTGACGCTTTCGCGAGCAAGCCCGCTCCCACATTGGTATTGGGACAACTTCAAACTAGCGATACGCCGTCGAAATCCCCTGGCGTTCTTCGATGCACTCCGGAGCGCCCATCTCGAACTCCCGGCAGATCAGCGGGCGTTTTTCGTAGATCGTGCACATCATCGTGTTGCGATCCAGCGCGGCACACCAACCGTCATCCAGGCGCAACATCACTTCCCCGCCCCAGTCATCGGTATCGATGAACCGTTCAGGCACGCCCGTATCTGTGATCAGCATGACTTCGAGCTGGCAGCAGCAGGCTGCGCAGGTCGAGCAGGTGACCGCGGGTTCCGCGATTTGCGTATGGGGGATGGTTTTCATGGCGCGCAGTGTAAGGCAGTCACCGGGTACTGTGTGAAAGGTCTGACGGACGCTCAAATATCGGAGCGTCCGAGACACCGCCGCCATTGATGACGACTTTCAGGGTTGATCCTTGATCGGCGGCTGGCTGCGCACCATGCGTTTGCCGATCTCCAGTTTTACTTGGTCCGGCCGTTTGGAGAGTGGCCAGAGGGCGGTCATGAACGCTGCGGGGAAAGCGATTTCCAACGGGCGGTCCTTGAGTTTTTCGAAGATGTGCCGCGCGGCTTTCTCCACCGGCCAGCTCAAGGCCATGGGCGAGTCGTTTTTTGCCGTCAGCGGCGCCTCGACAAACCCGGGGCTGATTACCGTGAGTTCTATGCCTTCCGGGGCCAGGTCGATGCGCAGGGATTCGAACAGATAACGTAGCCCGGCCTTCGAAGTGCCGTAGGCTTCTGCCTTGGGCAGCGGCAGGTAGGTCACCGTACTGGCCATGGCCACCATATGCGGTGCGGTGCCGGCACGCAGCAATGGCAGGGCGGCGTCGATGCAATAGCTGCTGGCCAACAGGTTAGTGCGCACCACATGCTCGACAATCGACGCATCGAACTGTTTGGCATCCACGTACTCGCAGGTGCCGGCGTTCAGTATCACGGTGTCCAGCGAGCCCCAGTCCTCGGCAATCTGCTCGCTGATCTCGCGTACGGTCTGGCTGTTGGTCAGGTCTCCGGGGACCACCAGCACTTGCCCCGGATAACGTAGCGACAAGTCATTCAGGGGGGGCACGGTGCGCGAACTGACGGCCAGGTGCGCACCGGTTTTCAGGATTTCTTCGGCCAGGGCGGCACCGATGCCGCTGCTTGCACCGGTCAGCCAGTATCGTCGTGCGAGTGTGCGACTCATCCCAATCTCCTTTTCAACCAGGCAATTGCCCGGCCCAATACGGGTAAATGTTCATAAAGCAGAGCCCCGGCATCGAAGTAATCCCGGTGGCGGTAATTCATGACCCAACGGCGGCGTATTGCCGCGAGGGCAGGTTTTTGAATGCCGTCAACGCACGCGTACGGGAAGTACCCAGGTCGACGATCGGGGAGGGGTAATCCACAACACCGAAAAGGCCGTCGAGATTGGCGGGGTTGTGCACGTCTTTTTTATTCAGAGCGGCCAGTTCCGGCAGCCATTGCTTGATGAACACGCCTTCGGGGTCGAATTTTTCCGACTGGCTCAACGGGTTGAAAATCCGGAAATAAGGCGCCGAGTCGGTGCCGGTGGAAGAACTCCACTGCCAGCCACCATTGTTCGCCGCCAGGTCGCCATCGATCAGGTGACGCATGAAAAAGCGTTCGCCTTCGCGCCAGTCGATCAGCAGGTTTTTGGTCAGGAACATCGCCACCACCATGCGCAGGCGGTTGTGCATCCAACCGGTTGCCAGCAGTTGGCGCATGGCGGCGTCGATGATCGGCAAGCCGGTGCGTGCCTGTTGCCAGGCGGCCAGTTCTTCGGGGGCGTTGCGCCAGGCCAGCGCTTCGGTTTCCGGACGAAACGCGCGGTGCCGGGAAACCCGTGGGTAGCCCACCAGGATGTGTTTGTAGAACTCGCGCCATAGCAGTTCGTTGATCCAGGTGACGGCGCCGGTCTTGCCGCTTTCGAATTCACCTTGATTGCTGTTCAAGGCCGCGTGCAGGCATTGGCGCGCAGAAATCACCCCGGCGGCGAGATAGGCCGAAAGCTGACTGGTGCCGGGCTTCGCCGGGAAATCCCGTTCGCTTTGATAGTGCTCGATCTGCACATCGCTAAAGCTGTCGAGGCGACGCCGGGCTTCGGCTTCGCCCGCCGGCCACAGGTTGCGCAGGTTATCAGCGGGTGTTGCAAAGCCGGCGACACTCAAGGGGATCGCATCGCTGGCGATGTTCAGCGGCGCTTGTTTGTGCGGCGCGCGTACCAGGCTGGGCAGCGAGTGGTGCAGTCGTTCGTAGCAGACTTTGCGGAACTGGCTGAAGACCTGAAAGAAAGTGCCGGTGCGGGTCAGCACGCTCCCGGGCTTGAACAGCAATTGATCGAGGTAGCGGCGAACTTCGATCCCTTCAGCCTGTAGCGTCCGGGCGACTGCTGCATCGCGACGGGACTCGTGGATGCCGTATTCCTCGTTGAGGTGCAACGCATCGACCTGCCACTGTCGGCACAGGTTCAGCAATACGCTGGGTGCGTCATCCCAGCGAGGGGCCTGGCGGATCAGCAGGGGAATGTTCAGTTGACCCAGTTCGCGGCTCAACTCGCGCAGGTTACGCAGCCAGAAGTCCACTTTGCAGGGCGCATCGTCGTGTTCCAGCCATTGCTCCGGACTCAGCAGGTACACCGCCACGCACGGGCCGCGAGCCGCGGCGGCCGAGAGGGCGGTGTTGTCATGTAGGCGCAAGTCGCTGCGCAGCCAGATCAATTGCATTTTGGTATCCACGCGATCCATTTAAATCAGCCCGCGCTGAACGAGTGCCTGATGTGCCGACAACGGATCTTCGGCCAGGTATAGATCAGCGATCACGGCAGTACTTGCGGACAACTCGGTGTGGTGGATGCATACCGTTGGTCCGGCAATCATTTTTGGGCAACTGACGCCTTTGAAAAGTTTCGGCAGCTGCGCCGGATTCAGGGCTTTGCTTGAGTACAGCAGAACCCCTCGGGGTTGCAGAAGTTCGACCGCCAATGCCAATTCTCCGACAGGCAGCGGCCAGTCGAAGACCTCCACCGGGCAATCCGCGCTGCTGATCAGCCAGGCCGTGAGCCACAGGTGCGGTTCCACGGGCAGGTCCGAGTGGTTGACCAGCAGCAGCGGCGCGGTGCGCAATTGACGATTGTTATGGTAGATGCGCGCACCGAACTTGCTGCGCAGCCAGGCACAAAAAAAGCCCCGCTCCATCTGCGCCCCGAACTGGCCTTGCCAGCGTTGCTCCAGCGCGGCCAGCAAGGGCATCAGTAATTGCTCGCACAGGGTTCGCGGCGGATACAGCGCCATCGCCTGATTGACGCTGTCATCCAGGGCGCGTTCCTGCAATCGACTGACTGCCTGCAGCAACGTTTGCAGCAAGGCGTGCCAATCGTTGTCGACGGACTCGCTGAAGGCTTGCGGCGTGTCGAGCAATGGTTTGACCTGGCTGACGGCAACGCCACGGTTGAGCCAGGTGAGGATGGTCTGGATGCGTTGTACGTGGTCGGCCGAGAACAACCGATGGCCCTTGGGCGTGCGTAGCGGCACGATCAGACCGTAGCGCCGCTCCCAGGCACGCAAGGTCACGGCATTGACCCCGGTTTGCCGCGCCACTTCACGGATCGGCAGCCAGCCTTCGTCCAGCGCCTTTTTAAAGTCATCGCCGAGGTCTTCGCGGGCGCTGGTGTCGAGTGCTTTTTTCATCAAATGGCGTTTCGCAGGCTGAGGTTTTCCGGGTGCGGTTGCAGGTAAACCTGCTGTGCGATGTACGGATCGGGGTGTTGGCGAAAGTGATGCTTGAGCAGTGTCAGCGGCACCACCAGCGGCACGATGCCCAGACGGTACTGGCTGATCACGTGCTGCACTTCCCGCTTGTCTTCGCCGCTGATGGCCTGTTTCAGGTAGCCGCTGAGGTGTTGCAGGACGTTGGTGTGAGTGCGACGTGTGGCGCATTTTTTCAGCGCCGCCATCAGTTCGCTGAAATATCGGGGGCCCAGTTCCTGCGGATCGGTTTTGCCCATGTTGCCCAGCAGGTTGCCCAGGGTTTTGTATTGCACCGGGTTGTGGGCCATCAGCAGGTATTTGTAGCGCGAATGAAAGTCCGTGAGACTGCGCCGGCTCATGCCCACTTGGCGTAGCTGCTGCCAGGCGTTGTAGGCGAACACCCGGGTGAGGAAGTTTTCCCGCAGCACCGGATCGTTGAGCCGGCCGTCTTCCTCCACCGGCAAGTCCGGGTGCCGCAGGCAGAAAGCCCGGGCGTAGATCCCGCGCCCGCCACTGTCCGCCCGTGCGCCGTTGGCGTGGTAGACCTTGACCCGCTCCAGGCCGCAGGACGGAGAATTTTGCATGAAGATGTAGCCGCAAATTTCCCCCAGCTGCACTGCCATTTCCTGGCCGTAGGTGGCCAGCGGTTGTGTCACGTTAAGGTTGTGATCGAGGGTGCCCAGGGCTTCGGGTTGATCTGCACTGCCCACCAGCCGAATCGGTTGGCGGGGTACGCCCAGGCCGATGGCCACTTCCGGGCAGACCGGGATGAAGTCGAAGTAGTCAGTGAGGGTGCGGCTGCACAACCGCGATTCCTTGTGTCCGCCGTTGTAGCGTACGTCGAGCCCCATCAGGCAGGCGCTAATGGCGATTTTCGGTTTGGCGGGGGAGTGGAACATCGGAGCACCTCGAATCTAAACCTGTACAAACATTCGGGTCTGTACAAGATAACTTCATCATAGATTCGAAGTTGTACAAGTCAAATTATTTGTATAGGTTTTTGACGGGCTGCTGTCAGGGCGACAGCAGCGATTTGCTCGGGTTGATGCTCTTTACTGCAGGTGCTCATGCAAGCGGCGGGCGGCCTCCTGACCGCTGAGCCAGGCCCCTTCGACGCGTCCGGACAGGCACCAGTCGCCACAGGCGTACAGCCCCAGGTCGGCATCGGCCAGGGTGCCCCATTCGTGACTGCTGGCGGGGCGGGCGTAGAGCCAGCGGTGGGCGAGGCTGAAGCTCGGCGCGGGCATTGAATCGTGCAGCAGTTCGGCAAATGCGCCGTGCAACTGTTCGATCACCGCTTCCTTGGACAGGTCGATGTGCTGGCGACTCCAGGCGCTGGTGGCATGCAAGACCCAGGTGTCGAGGGTGTTGTCGCGTCCGGGTTTACTGCGGTTTCGGGCCAGCCAGTCGAGGGGGCTGTCCTGTACGAAGCAGCCTTCCATGGGCGTTTCCAGCGGCGTTTCGAAGGCCAGGGCGATGGCCCAGGTCGGGTCCATTTTCACCCCGGCGGCGGCCCCGGCGAGTTTCGGCGCAGATGCCAGCAGAGCCGTGGCCTGTGGGGCCGGCGTGGCGATGACCACATGGCTGAACGGTCCGTGGGTGAAGCCTTCGGCGTCCTGCAGGTGCCAGTGTTCTTCACCGCGATAGACCTCGGTGATCCGGCAGGCGAAATGCACTTCGAGGTCACCGAGCAGGGCGCGGGTGATGGCGCTCATGCGAGGCGTGCCGACCCAGCGGGTCTGCTCGTCCGGCGACAGGTTGAGTTGGCCGCCATGGTAGGTGTACAGCTGCGGCGTCCACTCGGCGACCCAGCCCTTGGCTTGCCAGCGCTGGACTTCGTTGACAAAACGCCGGTCGCGGGCAGTGAAATACTGCGCGCCCATGTCCAGAGCACCCGCATCGCTGCGCTTGCTCGACATGCGCCCGCCGCTGCCGCGACTTTTATCGAACAGTTGGACCACGTGCCCGAGGTCCGTCAGGGCCTGGGCGGCGGAGAGTCCGGCAATGCCGGTGCCGATGATTGCGATAGGTACAGTCATAGGGGCCTCGTTTACCTTTCTGTACAGACTACGCCGGGGTTCAAACCTGTACAATATTGTTTTTTGGTATAACTTTTAGCGTTCTCGATCTGACAGCTTGGCCTATTGTTAAACATAGAGCCTGCTCGATACCAAAGATCCCTGCTTATAAAAATAGACTAATGGACAAGGTAAAACGCCACGCGAGGAAGAAGTCATGCACATATTGCTGACCGGCGGTACTGGTTTGATAGGACGTCAGCTTTGCCGGCACTGGTCGGGTCAGGGATATCGCCTGACGGTCTGGAGTCGCCAACCTGAAAATGTCGCGAAAATATGTGGTGCCCAAGTGCGTGGAGTTGCACGGCTGGAGGATCTGGGGCAAGAACCTGTCGATGCGATTATCAATCTTGCCGGGGCACCGATTGCCGACCGACTCTGGACGCACAAACGCAAAGCCCTGTTGTGGAGTAGCCGCATCACGCTGACCGAAACCCTTCTGGCCTGGCTTGAAAGCCGCGCACAGAAACCGCAGGTGCTGATCTCCGGTTCTGCAATCGGTTGGTATGGCGATGGTGGCGAACGTGAGTTGACCGAAGAGTCGCCACCGGTCATCGATGATTTTGCCAGTCAGTTATGTGTCGCCTGGGAAGAGACCGCACAGCGAGCTGAGGTGCTGGGCATTCGCGTCATCTTTATTCGAACCGGGTTGGTGCTGTCGGCAGAGGGCGGCTTTTTGTCGCGGCTGTTACTGCCGTTCAAACTGGGCCTGGGAGGGCCGATCGGCAACGGCCGGCAGTGGATGCCGTGGATTCATATCGACGATCAAATCGCCCTGATTGATTTTCTTCTGCATCGCAACGAGGCCAGCGGTCCCTATAATGCGTGCGCGCCCGAACCCGTGCGTAATCGCGAGTTTGCCAAAACACTGGGTAGCGTGCTGCATCGCCCGGCGTTCATGCCGATGCCGACCCTTGCCTTGAAAGTAGGCCTGGGCGAATTGTCTTCGTTGTTGCTGGGCGGCCAGCGCGCGACTCCAGTGCGTTTGTTACAGGCTGGTTTCACTTTTAAGTTCACGGATTTGCGCGCGGCTTTGGACGATCTGTCCAGTCGCCTTTGAAATAGGACGTTGCATGACCGATCACGCGTTGCTTCTGGTCAACCTGGGTTCACCTGCCTCCACCTCGGTGGCGGATGTGCGCAGCTACCTCAATCAATTTCTGATGGACCCGTACGTGATCGACCTGCCATGGCCGGTTCGACGGCTGCTGGTGTCGCTGATCCTGATCAAGCGTCCCGAGCAGTCGGCCCATGCTTATGCCTCGATCTGGTGGGACGAGGGCTCGCCGCTGGTGGTGCTCAGCCGTCGCCTGCAACAAGCGATGACCAGTCAGTGGCAACACGGCCCGGTCGAATTGGCGATGCGTTACGGCGAGCCGTCGATCGAATCGACGCTGGTGCGCCTGGTCGCGGCGGGGCACAAGCGAATCACCCTGGCGCCGCTTTATCCACAGTTCGCCGACAGCACCACGACTACGGTCATAGAAGAGGCCCGGCGCGTGGTACGCGAGAAAAACCTCGACGTGCAGTTGTCGGTACTCCAGCCGTTCTACGACCAACCGGAATACCTCGATGCGCTGGTGGCCACGACCCGGCCGCATTTGCAGCAGGATTTCGATCACTTGCTGATGAGCTTTCATGGCTTGCCGGAACGGCATCTGAAGAAGCTCAACCCCGGTCACAGCTTCGAGGGTGGCGGTGATTGCTGCGCCGGTGCGCCGCCGGAGGTGGTCGCCACCTGTTATCGAGGCCAATGCCTGCGTACGGCGGCAGAGTTTGCCAAGCGCATGGGATTGCCGGAGGGCAAGTGGTCGGTGTCGTTTCAGTCGCGGCTGGGGCGCGCCAAATGGATCGAACCCTACACCGAAGCGCGCCTCGATGAGTTGGCCAAAAGCGGCGTGAAAAAGATTCTGGTGATGTGCCCGGCGTTCGTAGCCGATTGCATCGAGACCCTGGAAGAGATCGGTGATCGCGGCAAGGAGCAATTCCGCGCAGCAGGGGGAGAGGATCTGGTGCTGGTGCCGTGCCTCAACGATGACCCGCATTGGGCGCGGGCGTTGAGTGTGTTGTGCGAGCGCGCGCCTCTGGCGCTTTAAAAGCTTCGCGAGCAAGCCCGCTCCCACAGGGTCGGTGATTAACCTGTGGGAGCGGGCTTGCTCGCGAAGTGGGTCTTTCAGTCAGCGAAGAATCCAAGTCTGCTTAGATCAGCGGTTCATTCGCCTTCTTGTGCTTCCAGCTGTCATTGCCCGGCAGGATCAGGTTCAAGCCGATCGCCACCACCGCGCACAGCGCGATACCCTTGAGGCCGAAATCGTCCGGCCCGGTGCCGGTGCCGATCAGCACGCCGCCGATCCCGAACACCAGGGTCACCGAAACAATCACCAGATTGCGCGCCTCGCCCAGATCGATCTTGTGGCGGATCAGCGTATTCATCCCCACCGCCGCAATCGAACCGAACAACAGGCACAGAATCCCGCCCATCACCGGCACCGGAATGCTTTGCAGCAGTGCGCCGAATTTACCGATGAACGCCAGGCTGATGGCGAAGATCGCCGCCCAGGTCATGATTTTCGGGTTGTAGTTCTTGGTCAGCATGACTGCGCCGGTCACTTCGGCGTAGGTGGTGTTGGGCGGGCCGCCGAACAGACCGGCCGCCGTGGTGGCGATGCCGTCGCCGAGCAGGGTGCGGTGCAGGCCGGGCTTCTTCAGGTAATCGCGACCGGTCACGCTACCCACGGCAATCACGCCGCCGATGTGTTCGATGGCCGGGGCCAGGGCCACCGGAACGATGAACAGAATCGCCTGCCAGTTGAATTCCGGTGCGGTGAAGTGCGGGATGGCGAACCACGGTGCCGCCGCAATCTTCGCGGTGTCGACCACTCCGAAGTAGAACGCCATGCCAAAACCCACCAGCACGCCGGAGATGATCGGCACCAGGCGAAAGATGCCCTTGCCGAAAACCGCGACGATCAGTGTGGTCAGCAGTGCGGGCATCGAAATCATCATTGCCGTCTGGTAATGAATCAACTCACTGCCGTCGCCGGCCTTGCCCATGGCCATGTTGGCGGCAATCGGCGCCATGGCCAGGCCGATCGAAATGATCACCGGCCCGATCACCACCGGCGGCAGCAGGCGGTCGATGAAGCCGGTGCCTTTGATCTTCACCGCGAGGCCGAGGAAGGTGTAGACGAAACCTGCCGCCATCACGCCGCCCATGGTCGCGGCCAGGCCGAACTGGCCCTTGGCGAGAATGATCGGGGTGATGAAGGCAAAGCTCGATGCCAGGAACACCGGCACCTGACGCCCGGTGACGATCTGGAACAGGATCGTCCCCAGGCCGGCCGTGAACAGCGCCACGTTCGGGTCGAGACCGGTAATCAGCGGCATCAACACCAGGGCGCCAAAGGCCACGAACAGCATCTGTGCACCCGACAGCACCGTGCGCCAGAGCGGATCGTTGAACTCTTGCTGCATGCTCACGCGTCCTTCTGCTTGGTGCCGAAGATCTTGTCACCGGCATCGCCCAGCCCTGGGATGATGTAGCCGTGTTCGTTCAGTTTTTGATCAATGGAAGCGGTGTAGATGATCACGTCCGGGTGAGCTTTCTCTACGGCGGCGATGCCTTCCGGGGCGGCAACCAGCACCATGGCGCGGATGTCCCGGCAGCCGGCCTTTTTCAGCAGGTCGATGGTGGCAACCATGGAGCTGCCGGTGGCGAGCATCGGGTCGATGATCATCGCCAGGCGTTCGTCGATTTCCGGAACCAGTTTTTCCAGGTAGGTGTGGGCCTGCAGGGTTTCTTCGTTGCGGGCAACGCCCACGGCGCTGACCTTGGCGCCCGGGATCAGGCTGAGCACGCCCTCAAGCATGCCGATGCCGGCGCGCAGGATCGGTACGACGGTTATCTTCTTGCCGGCGATTTTCTCGACCGACACTGTGCCGCACCAGCCTTCGATATCGTAGGATTCCAGCGGCAGGTCTTTGGTGGCTTCATAGGTCAGCAGCGCGCCGACTTCCTGAGCGAGCTCACGGAAATTCTTGGTGCTGATGTCTGCGCGGCGCATAAGGCCAAGTTTATGACGGATCAGCGGGTGGCGGATCTCATGGATGGGCATGGGGAAAGGCTCCGGCGGCGGGCAAAAAAACCGGCCTAGATTAATCTATCCGAGGGTGTTGTCCTATAGACATACAGTACGTTAGTCCACAAACGCTTGATCTGGCCTCGCTTGATGCGTACCTTTGCCCGCTTTTCCTGATTCCGCCACCCCTTTGGAGAGCACCATGTCTGCTGATCTCGAGCATATCCGTCAAATCATGCGAGAGGCTGACTGCCTGTACACCGAAGCTGAAGTCGAGGCGGCCATCGCCCGCGTCGGTGCACAAATCAACGAACAAATGGCCGACAGCAATCCGGTGGTGTTCTGCGTGATGAACGGCGGGCTGATTTTCTCCGGCAAGCTGCTGACCTATCTGCAGTTCCCGCTGGAAGCGTCCTACCTGCACGCCACCCGCTATCGCAACGAAACCAGCGGCGGCGACCTGTTCTGGAAAGCCAAGCCGGAAGTATCCTTCATCGACCGTGATGTGCTGATCATCGACGACATCCTCGATGAGGGGCACACCCTGGGCGCGATCATCGACTTCTGCAAACACGCTGGCGCACGTAAAGTGCACACTGCCGTGCTGATCGACAAAGACCACGACCGCAAGGCCCGTCCGGACCTCAAGGCCGATTTCGTCGGTCTGCCGTGCATCGACCGCTACATCTTCGGTTACGGCATGGACTACAAAGGCTACTGGCGTAACGCCAACGGGATTTTCGCCGTTAAAGGAATGTAAGACATGGATACGCCTCGCTTTCTGGATCAGACCTTGTTCGCCGAGCTGGCCGGGAAAGCCGCGGCCAATCCTCGTGGGCGCCAGCACCACAATTTCCATCAGATGGAAGACGCCTGTCATCGCATGGCGGTGGGGCTGCAGCCGTCCACGTATATCCCGCCTCATCGGCATTTGGGCGACAACAAGGCCGAAACCCTGTTGGTCCTCAAGGGGCGGCTGGGTGTGTTGATCTTTGACGAGGCCGGTGCGGTGTTGAGCAAGACCGTGCTGCAGGCCGGTGGGGACTGTGTTGGCGTGGACCTGCCAACCGGTGTGTTCCACGGTTTGGTGGTGCTGGAGGCCGACAGCCTGATGTTCGAATGTAAGGCCGGTCCTTACCGCCCGGTCGGAGAGGGTGAGCTGGCGCATTGGGCGCCGCGCGAAGGCGAGCCGGGTGTTGCCGAGTATCAGGCCTGGATGCGCGCGCAGTTCGACTGATTGATTTTGCACCCTGTAGGAGCGAGCCGGCTCCGGGCGGCGTTCCGACGATGGACGCAGGAGCGCCGCGGGGTATCAGGCTCCCAGCGTTATCGTTGACGACCATCGCGAGCAAGCTCGCTCCTACACCCGCCCTCCGGAGCCTGTCATGAGCCCTTTGATCCGCAGTTGCGCCGCCCTGTTGCTGACCCTCAGCCTGCCACTGGCCGCCGCGCCGGCGCTCATGCACAGTCAATTCCTGCCGCCGGACGATCTCACGCTGCGTGATGCCGATCCCGAGCAGCAGCAACTGATGCAGGTCACCGATTATTCGGTGGTGGTCGGCGCTCAGCGTCAATCCAATCAACAGCCGATTCCGGTCACTTCGCCGCTGATGATTCGGCTCAAGGGCAAATCCCTGAACAAGGGCGCCACCATCAGTCAGGTGCTGGTCAACTTCGATGGTGAAAGCAAAAGCCTGAAGAAGCCGGTCTACGACGATAAGAGCAAAACCCTGACCCTCTATTACCCGCTCGCTCAATACCGGGTGGTGATCGACTTGTTGCGCAACGACACGGTGTATTGCCAGTTTCTCAGCTACGCCAATGGCCATGTCTGGGCTGATCTGCACACCGGCAGCACTCGTGCGCGTTGAGCCTTGAGCCCGCGCAGGGGTAAACTGCCCGCCCCGTGAAATGTCTGCGAGCTGGAGTCGGCAATGCGTAAAGATAAAAAACAAGTGATTGGTGACGAGATCGGTGATGAGCAGATCAAGTTGTTCCTCGATTTCGAACCGGTCGACGCGACTTCTCCGTCCCTGCACAAACTGGTCAAGGCCTACCGTGGCCTGCGCATCGACGATTTCGAGCGTTTCCTGACGTTCTTCGTCGAAGCGGGTTACGACGTGAATGGCAAGGATGAGCACGGCAATGACTTCGTCGCCCTGATCAAGGATCAGCGCAACGCGCCGGACTACATTGAACTGATTGAAAAAGCTCGCGGCTGAGTAAATTTCAGCCATAAAAAACGCCCCGCTCTCAGTGAGAACGGGGCGTTTTTTATAAGGCCGAATCAAGCGTAGCTTTCGGTCTCGCTGCTGGCTTCAACCAGTTCCAGGGCAACGTTGTTCTGCGTGTTGATCTTGCGATACAGCGCAGCGTCGGTTTCCAGGACCTTTTCCCGGGCCGGGAAAATTTCGGCCAGTTTGGTGGCCCATTCGCCCTTGGCTTTGCCCGGGAAGCATTTTTCGATCAGCTCAAGCATGATCGAAACGGTCACCGAGGCACCTGGCGAAGCGCCGAGCAGTGCCGCCAGGGAACCGTCCTTGGCCGCGACCAGTTCGGTACCGAATTGCAGGACGCCGCCTTTCTTCGGGTCTTTCTTGATGATCTGCACCCGTTGACCGGCCACTTCCAGGCGCCAGTCTTCAGCTTTCGCCTCAGGGTAGAAGCGACGCAGGGACTCCAGGCGCTGCTCCATCGACTGCATCACTTCGCTGACCAGGTACTTGGTCAGGTCCATGTTGTTTTTTGCCACGGACAGCATCGGCCCGATGTTGCCGGCGCGAACCGACATCGGCAGGTCCATGAAGGAGCCGTGCTTGAGGAACTTGGTGGTGAAGCCGGCGTACGGTCCGAACAGCAGGGATTTCTTGCCTTCAACGACGCGGGTGTCCAGGTGCGGCACGGACATTGGTGGCGAACCCACGGCAGCCTGGCTGTAGACCTTGGCCTGGTGGTGCTTGACCACTTCCGGGTTGTCGCAACGCAGCCATTGGCCGCTGATCGGGAAGCCGCCGAAGCCTTTGCTCTCTTCGATGCCCGAGGCCTGCAGCAGCGGCAATGCCGCACCGCCCGCGCCGAGGAAAACGAACTTGGCGTCGACTTCACGGGTGTTGCCGCTGTTGACGTCCTTGATGCTGACAGTCCAGCCGCCGTTGCTGCGCTTGAGGCCGGTCACGCGCTTGCAGTACTTGACCTGGGCATCGGGTGCGCTGGTCAGGTGCTTGAGCAACTGGTTGGTCAGGGCGCCGAAGTTGACGTCGGTGCCATTGATCACGCGGGTCGCGGCGAGGGTTTCGCCAGGATCGCGACCAGGCATCATCAGCGGCATCCACTCGGCCATTTTGGCCTTGTCTTCGGTGTACTCCATGTCGGCGAAGGCGTGGTGCTTGCTCAGCACCTTGAAGCGTTCCTTGAGGAAGGACACGCCGCTGTCGCCCTGCACGAAACTCAGGTGTGGCACCGGGCTGATAAACGATTTGCACGAGCCGAACGTGCCTTTTTTGGTCAGGTACGACCAGAATTGCTTCGACACCTCGAACTGGGTGTTGATGTGCACGGCTTTCTTGATGTCGACGGCGCCATCGGCGGCCTGCGGCGTGTAGTTGAGCTCACACAGCCCGGCGTGACCGGTACCGGCGTTGTTCCACGGGTTGGAACTCTCCGCGGCACCGGAATCCATCAGCTCGACGACTTCCAGCTTGATCGCGGGGTCGAGCTCTTTGAGCAGTACTGCAAGGGTGGCACTCATGATGCCGGCCCCAACCAGTACTACGTCGACTGCTTCGTTATGCGCCATTTAACGCGTCTCCAAAATCTGCAGCACCAAATTGTCGGCATGGCTGCCAGGAGTGACGGGGCGTGTCAGTGTTGCCCCAGGTACCCATGGCAGGATCGCCATGTCCGAATCTTCGCAATTTATCGCAACTTCGACGGACGCTACCTGCCAGGCCTAATGAGCCATATGAACTCATTTCAGCGCGCGGGAGGCAATTCGACTTATGGTCGATACATCCGTTTGTGCAACCAAATCCGTAGCGGACAGGCTTCAGGCTCCGGTGTTCGAGGAATACTCGGTCCTGTGTCGTTGGGCTGTTGTAGACGCTAATGGTGCATGTTCAGACGCAAAACTATTCATTTGCTCGCCACACTCTTGTGAAGTTGTGAAAACCCGTTTTTTTCACGCTCTTTTGAAGACGTGAACCTCAAAAAGGGCTGTCCCAGCCTGGCACCGTGCCCGGATGGATTGCCGCCATGGGATACAGGGCAGGCAAAACGGGCAAACAGCTCAGTGACCGAGCGTAATGACAGCTCTGCAGATTCGCGAAAAGTGGAGGTTTTGCTCAACAAAACAGCAAGCGCGCCAGCTTCACTCGATCTGTGTGGGCGGCTCTCTGTGGGCGGTGCGGGGGTGTCAATACAAGCGCATTGACTATGCTGCGAGGCCCGATCAGGAGACGTCCTTATAATCGGGGGGAGATTGTATCTAAGAAACGCAGGGAAATGGTCGTGTTTAATGACTTTTATTAGGTGTTTGGTCAGGTCGTCATCATTTGCTGTGCACGCGAGCGTGGCCGGTGCTGCTGCGAAACGACGCGGGCACCGGCAGGCAGCGGCTGATTCAGCCAGTTCAGGCGGATCTCTTCGATTTCAACCCAGCCATCGCCCATGGGCTGGAGGCTGCACTGTTTGAAGGCTTGGCAGCGGCCGTTGCGGTCGAGCAGGGCGAAGCAGCGATGCAGTGGACGTGGCGCGAACAGAGAGATCAGATGGCGCATGGCGATATACCGTTTGGGTGTCTGCCGAGAAGATTGCCTGCAGGCCATTACGTGCAAGTGTATGGGGGGTGACATCTGCATGACAGGAACCGCGTTGCCAAGGGCTTGTCAGAGATTTCATCAAACACTGTGAGGTGCTGGTTACCCGCAGTGGCGCACCGCTATACTGCCGGCTTGTTTGTGCCTGATTCTGGAGAGAAGAGCATGTTGCAACGCCTGTTGTTCGGTTTGATCACTGTGACCAGTTTGACCCTGGTTGGCTGCGCCCACAGCCCGCAACAACTGAGCCCGGAACCCAAGCTGACCGCCCAGTTGGCCCCGGTCGGCCATGGCCAGCCCGTCGTGGTGCGTGTAGTGGACGGTCGCCCGTCGCCGACGCTGGGCACCCGTGGTGGTCTGTACCCGGAGACCAGCGCGATCACCGTGCAGGGCGCGCAGATCCTGCCGAAGCTGCAGGCCCAGGCTGAAGCCGCCGTGCGTCTGTTGGGCTTTACCCCGACGAACAACGCCATGAATGCCCCGCAACTGACCGTGACCCTGGCGGAGTTGAAGTACCAGTCACCCAAGGAAGGCATGTACGTGACCGAAGCCACCATCGGCGCGACCTTCCGCTCAGATGTACAGAATGCCAACCGTCGCTACAGCGGCCGTTATGGCTCGTCCCTGGACCAGCGCTTCGGTATGGCGCCGAACCAGGAAACCAACACCAAGCTGGTCAGCGATGTGTTGAGCGATGCGTTGACCCGCCTGTTCAAGGACCCGACCGTGGGTCAGATTCTCGGCGAGTAAGCTTCGCTGGATGCGAAAAAGCCCGGTGCCAGCGATGGTCCCGGGCTTTTTCATGACTGCTGACTTTTTGCGGATGCACACCGACCCATTGTGGGAGCGGGCTTGCTCGCGAAGGCGTAGTGTCAGGCAGCATTGATATTGACTGACACACCGCTTTCGCGAGCAAGCCCGCTCCCACAGGGGGAATGGTGGTGTCAGGCGGCTTGCGAGTAAAAATCCAGCACGCTGACGCCCGTCAGCAAATCCGCCTCCGGCAAATCCGCATGCTGGTGGCCGCCGAGTGCGCAATACACCAGCCAGTGGCGGTCCTGAACGTTGAAGGCGAGGCTGCCGACGAGGGCTTGTTGTTCTTCGCTGGGGGTGATGAGGTAAAGACGATCCTGGTTTTCGGCGTGGAGCATGACGTGATCCGTGTCGGTTTCGAGGCGCGCATGTTCGCCGATACAGATGACGAAGCCGTGACTCAGGACAGCTATTGATCAAAAGCTTCGTTACTTGTCGGAAACAGAGGGCAGGCGCGCAGGCTTTCGGTAGAATCCGCGCCGCGGTCGCCGGTCCGGCACCTGCCACCTGTTTTACTTGAGGTTTGTGATGTCGCTGCACTTGATGACGCTGTTTACCGCCCATCCCGCCAAATTGATCAATCTGCTGGCCTTGTTCTTTGCCTTCCCCGGCGGCTGGTTGCTGCACGCCACCCGTCGTCGCGAACTGCGCGCGATGGCCAGTTTGCAGGCGCAGCGCCAGAGCAGCCCCAGCGTAGAGCCCACGCTGGACTGGGCGACCTTGCGCAAGAACCGGTTTTTCTACATCTTCGGCTTTGCCTGCATGGGGATGGCGCTGCTGGTGTCGTGGATCAGTACGCAGGTCTGAGGCTGAAGTAAATCCTGTGGCGAGGGGGCTTGCCCCCGTTCGGCGGCGAAGCCGTCGTCACCTCGACAGGGACGCTGTGTCAGAGGGAAAACCTTCTTGGGTTTTAGGGCCGCTTCGCAGCCCAACGGGGGCAAGCCCCCTCGCCACAAAAAGCGCCGTCAGGCCGATACCGCTTACAGCGGCAACTCTGCCTTCACCCGGTACTGATTGCGCACCGGCGTCGCATATTGCAGCACCAGGAATGGACGATGCTCTTCAGGGCAGGCGTCCAGGCGGCGTTGCCATTCTTCCTGGGCCTTGGCCAGTTCCTCGGCCGGGAACACTTCGGCGGCTTTCGGCACCTGCAACTGCGGATCGGTGTCCTTCCACTGCGCGTAAGCCAGGTAGTGCACGGGGAACAAGCGGTATCCGCTGAGGATTTGCCGGTCCATCTCGACCGCCAATTGCTTGGTGTCTTCGTACAGTTCGGTGATCGGCGCGGCAAAGTTCACATGCACCCGGCCCTTGTAGCCGGTGATGCCCTTGGCGATGCTCACGTCATCCTCACCTGGCACCTTGGTGTAGCTGCCGGTGGTGGCGCGGATGTAAAGCTCGCGGGCCTTGGCCTGATCGCACGGGTCGTACTCGTAGCTGATCGACACCGGGGTCAGGTTCAGCGACTGAATGACTTCGCCGAACGGCTCGTCCTTGCGGCTCATGTGGAACATCTTGAGGATTGCCGATTCGGTACGGTCGTCACCGTCCTTGGCGCGGCCTTCGGCCTGGGCGATCCAGATCGAGGCGCAATCGTTGCGGATCGAATGATTGATGTACGCCGACAACAGCTGATAAGCCGCCATTTTTTCCCGACGTCCGCTGATCGAGCGGTGCACGATGAAGCTCTTGTTCAGGCGCATCAGGTCGCTGACGAAAGGCTTTTGCAGCAGGTTATCGCCAATGGCGATGCGTGGCGTCGGCAGGCCGGCGTGGTACACGGCATAGTTGACGAAGGCCGGGTCCATCACGATGTCGCGGTGGTTGGCGATGAACAGATAGGCGCTGCCGGACTTGAATTGCTCCACCCCGGTATAGGTGACACCGTCGGTGGCACGCTCAATGGTGTGGTCGACGTAAACCTCGACTTTGTCCTGCAGCGTGGCCACTGAGGTAATGCCGGCAAACTCACGGCGCAGCCGATGGGCTATAAGAGGTTTGAGTGCCCAGCCTAAAGCGCCGGCGAAACGCGGGAAGCGGAAGTGGGTGAGGATATCTAGAAACGCCTTGTCGCCGAGCAGCCGGTCCAGCACCGCTGGGACTTCGCTGTCGTCGTAAGGTCGGATGGCATCGAATTCGCCCATCATGCTCTCTTGTTAGAAACGGCTAGGGTAAGTAAAGGTTTTGATCGAAAACCGGCGGGGTACGGTCTGAAAAAGTAGCCAGACAAAAATAGCCCTGCAAATAGACCGGCGATTATACGCACAAGTCACTTGGGAGACCGCGATGCTGGAAACTGCGCAATATGAATGTCCGTATTGTGGTGAGGAGGTAGAGACTACCGTGGACCTGTCCGGTGGTGATCAGACCTATATTGAAGACTGCCAGGTGTGCTGTCGGCCGATAACCTTCGTGTTGCAGGTTCATGAAGAGGAATGGCATCTCGAAGTGTTCAGCGAAAACGAGTGAGGAGCGTGTATGCAGCGCATCTACGACCCGGAAAACCTGATGGAAGGCGAGTTGCTGCAAGGCATGCTCGCCAGCGAGGGCATCGAGGCGCATCTGGTGGGGCGCGATCTGGTGGGAGCCACCGGTGAGTTGCCGATTTTCGGTTTGCTGGGTTTGGCAGTGGATAACGACCAGGCCGAATACGCCCGCGAGCTGATCACCGCGTACAATGCCGCGCTGCCGCTGTCTGGCGATGAACCGGACAGCTTCCCCGGCACGCTGGTCTGTTAGGCTGGCGTTCGTTTGATCAAGAGTCGTGCTGCCCCATGTGTGGACGTTATGCCCTGTTTCGCTGGAACCCCGCCTTCGCGGCGCTGCCCGGTTTTCCCGCCGACCAGCAGGCGCAGTGGAACATCTCCCCCAATGATTCGGTGTTGATGCTACGGGCCGAGCCAGACGGCCAGCGCACGCTGGCCCGCGCCCGCTGGGGCCTGACGCCACCCTGGCTGACCGATCTGTCCCGCACCCCGGCCCACGCCCGCGCCGAAACCGTTGCCGAACAGCCGATGTTTCGCCAGGCTTTGCGCGAGCGCCGCTGCCTGTTGCCGGCCAATGGTTTCTACGAATGGCGCGGCACGACGCGCAAGCGCCCGTATTGGCTGACACCAGGGGAGGGCTCGTCATTATTTTTTGCGGCGATCTGGGAGGCGTATCCGGTACAGGAGCAGGTGTGGCTGAGTACCGCCGTGATTACCCAGCCGGCAGCGAGCCAGCGGCGGCCGTTGATTCTTGATGAGGCGGGGCAGGCCGCGTGGCTGGATCCCGAGACGCCGCTGCATGTTTTGCAAGCATTGCTGGCCAGTGAGCCTGCCGCATTGCGCGAGCGGGTCCTGGCCAATATGGTGAATGATCCGAAGCTCAATGGGCCGGAGTGCCTTACTCCGGGTTGAGCTATTGGGTGGCTGAACCGGCCCCATCGCGAGCAAGCTCGCTCCCACAGGGAATTTGTGACGCCACAGATCCAATGTGGGAGCGAGCTTGCTCGCGATGGGGGCTTCGGATCAGACCCGGAACTGATTGATCAACCGCCGCTGCTGCTCAGCCAGTTTGGTCAAGTCCGCACTGGCCGCACTCGACTCATCCGCCCCACCGGCCACTTCATTGGCCACCTGGCCGATGTTGATCACGTTGCGGTTAATGTCGTCCGCCACGGCACTTTGCTCCTCGGCCGCGCTGGCAATCTGGGTGTTCATGTCGTTGATCACCGACACTGCCTGGGTAATGGTTTCCAGTGCTTCGGCGGCCTTCGATGCGTGCAGTACGCTTTCGTCCGTGCGGTTCTGGCTGTCCTCCATGACTCGCACCACATCCCGGGTGCCTTGCTGCAGTTGCTGGATCATGGTCTGGATTTCTTCGGTGGCCTTTTGCGTCTTCTGCGCCAGGTTACGCACCTCGTCGGCCACCACGGCAAAACCTCGGCCCTGTTCACCGGCACGGGCGGCTTCGATGGCTGCGTTCAGGGCCAGCAGGTTGGTCTGCTCGGCGATCCCGCGAATGGCGGTGAGGATGGCGTTGATGTTTTCGCTGTCCTTGGCCAGGGTTTGCACCACGCCGACGGCCCGGCCGATCTCCACGGCGAGGGCACCAATGGAGTTCGAGGTGTCGCGCACGATCTGCATGCCCTGGCTGGCGGCCTGATCGGCATGGCTGGCGGCCTGTGCGGCCTGGGTCGCATTGCGCGCGACGTCCTGGGCGGTGGCGGTCATTTCCTGTACGGCGGTGGCCACTTGATCGATCTCGGCCATTTGCTTGTGCACACCGGTGTTGGTGCGGATGGCGATGTCGGCGGTGTGTTCCGACGAATCGCTGACACTCTGCACCGAAGTCACCACTTGGGTGATCATCGCCTGCAACTTGGCCAGGAAAGTGTTGAAGCCTTTGGCGATCGAGCCCAGTTCATCGGCGCGATCGCTGGTCAGGCGTCGGGTCAGGTCGCCTTCGCCCTGGGCGATATCGTCGAGCATGGCCACCATCTGCTTGAGCGGGCGGGCGATGCCGTGGCCCACCAGCCAGATCACCAGCAAGCCGATACCGGCAATCACCAGGCCAACCATCGCCATGCCGAAGGTGTCGGATTTGCGCTGCGCGTCCAGGTCGGCCTGGAGCTTTTGCAGGTCGGCCATGACCGCATTCAGCGGCAACTGCAGCATCAGGGTCCAGCGGGCGTCGGTCTGGCCGATGCCGAACGGCAGGTACAACTCGATCCGGCCCTGGGCCTTGTCGACGGTATAGGTGACTTCGCCGCGCTTGAGATTGGCCATGTTGGCGATCTGTTTGCTGTCGAGGATGTCGCTGACCTTCTCGCCGAATTTGCTCGAATCCTTGGTGTAGGCAACGATCCGGCCATTGCCGCCGATCAGGGCCATTTCCCCGGCGCCGCTGTAAAGCTTCTGGTTGGCGCCCAGGAGCATTTCCTGGATGAAGTTCACCGACAGGTCGGCGCCGACGATGCCCTGGAAGGCACCGTTGAGCATGATCGGTTCAATAAAGGAGGCGAGCATGACGATTTTGTCGCCCACCTTATAGGGCGCCGGGTCGATCACGCAGGATTTTTTGGTTTCTTTCGAGCACAGGTAGTACTCGCTGGCGCGCACACCGGTGGACAGGGTTTTCTGGTCGTCGACGTCCACCAGTTTGTCCAGGCCCAGGGTGCCGTCGTCGTTGCGGAACCACCAGGGCAGGAAGCGCCCGTTGCTGGCGTCGATGCCGACCACCTGGGTGCCGACGTAGGCCGCATCGTTGTGATCCAGTGCGTCTTTTTCCCAGCCGATGTAGGTGCCGAGGATTTTCGGGTTCTTGACCACGTTTTCCTTGATCAGGCCGATCAGTTGCTCGCGGCTCAGGCTCAGTGAAGGCTGGCCATCGGCACCCGGTGTGCCGATCAGGGCGTTGACCCGCACCAGTCCGCCGGCAATCAGCAGCGGTGCTTCGAGTTCGCGCTGGATCTGGCTGACCTGGGTTTGCGCCAGGGACGTCAGGCGTTGTTCGATGACTTGCTCGAATTGGGCCTGGGTCCGCTCCTGGACCATGTCTTGCGTCCGGGCGCCGGAGAACAGTGCGTACACAACCAGCGCTGCCACGACACTAAGGACAATGGCGCCGGCAAGGGCCGCCACGGAAAACTGGATCGACTTGAATTTCATGGGGGCTCCGCACGCGAAAGGACATCTGCCCAGGTGTATCGGCAGGGTGACGGGCGGGCATGAGCGCGGGCAGTTGAAAGGACCGTTTTGGCGTGCCGGATGTCGTAATTGAATCAATGAGCGGCGTGATGGGCTGCGGGTTGTCGTCGTATGTGAATTTTTTCTACGGCGATGAGAGCTTTGTCCGAATTGTGCGTCTTACGTCCATTGTATCTGGCGTCGATACATTTCCACGCCTAGGATACGCGGCATGTTTTCAGGGAGTTTTTTGATGAACAAGATTTTGGTTGTCAGTGCACTGGGCGCGGCGCTGCTGCTCGCCGGCTGCCAGTCGGTCAATACCACCAAAGGCGGCGCTGTAGGCATTGAGCGCAAGCAGTACATGTTCAGCATGTTGTCCTCGCAACAGGTCGACCAGATGTACGCCCAGTCCTATCAGAAAACAGTGGGCGAAGCGTCCAGCAAGGGTGTGCTGGACAAGACCAGCAATGAAGCCCGGCGGGTTCAGGCGATTGCCGACCGGCTGATTGCCCAGGCGCCGAACTTCCGTCCGGACGCGGCCCAGTGGAAGTGGGAAGTCAACCTGATCAAGAGCGATGAGCTCAACGCCAACTGCGGCCCTGGCGGCAAGATCATTTTCTACACCGGGTTGATCGACAAACTGCAACTGACCGACGATGAAATCGCCGCGATCATGGGCCATGAAATCGCCCACGCCCTGCGTGAGCACGGTCGTGAAGCGATGTCCAAGGCTTACGGCATCGAAATGGCGAAGCAGGGCGCGGGTACCTTGCTCGGGTTGGGGCAGGACAGCCTGGCCCTGGCCGATACCGTGGCCAACTACGGCATGACCTTGCCCAACAGCCGTGCCAATGAAAACGAAGCGGACCTGATCGGCCTGGAACTGGCCGCCCGCGCCGGTTACAACCCGAATGCCGCGATCACCCTGTGGAACAAGATGAGCAAGGTCTCGGAAGGTTCACCACCGGAGTTCCTGAGCACTCACCCGGCGTCGTCGAGTCGTATTGCGGCGTTGCAGGCGGCGATTCCGAAGGTCATGCCGCTTTACGAGCAAGCCAAGAAGTCCTGATAGTCATGTGGTGAGGCTGCTGGCCTCTTCGCGAGCAAGCCCGCTCCCACAATAAATCTCCATTGACTGCAAACTTTGTGTGCACTGGAGACCCAATGTGGGAGCGGGCTTGCTCCGGGCGGCGTTCCGACGAAGAACGATAACGCGGTCTAACGACCTGTCGCGTCAAACCCACCCGCTGCTCTGCATCGCCTTGTACACCGCGACAATCGCCAGGATGAAGAACGCCGATGCCGCCAGTCGACGGATCAGGGTCAACGGCAATTTGTCCGCGGCAAAGTTACCGGCCAATACCACGGGCACGTTGGCAATCAGCATGCCGAGGGTGGTGCCGATGATCACCAGCCACAATTCTGGATATTGCGCAGCCAGCATCACGGTCGCGATCTGCGTCTTGTCGCCGATTTCCGCCAGGAAGAACGCGATCAGCGTGGTCAGGAACGGCCCGAACTTGCGGGCGGTGCTGGCTTCGTCGTCATCCATCTTGTCCGGGACCAGGGTCCACAGCGCCGTGGCGGCGAAGCTCGCGGCGAGGATCCAGTGCAACATCGTATCCGAGAAGAAACTGCCGACCCAGGCGCCCACTGCACCGGCGGCCGCATGGTTGGCCAGGGTCGCGGCGACGATACCCGCGATGATCGGCCAGGGCTTGCGGAAACGGGCAGCGAGAATGAGCGCGAGCAGTTGCGTCTTGTCGCCGATTTCGGCCAAGGCAACGATTGCGGTAGGTACGAGTAGTGAATCCAGCATCAGGGTTTTCCTAAGGGGCGGGTCGACACGGCTATGACACGTACAGCCTCCCCGCCCCGGGTAAGGTGTTCGTGTCATAGGTCTTGTCAAACCCTGCGATCCATCTGATGTGGATGCTTGGGTCGCATGCGCCATGGTCTGAGGACCAAGTATGTTGACGCATGCCGGACGAGCGTGGCGCTCGTGGGAGACTACTCCCCTAGGACGGAGCGGATTCTGCCTTTGCAAAACCCATTCGGCAAGCCTTCTTTTTCAAAGAAGTTCTATCCGCGCTTGGCTCGGTAGATCCGGAAGCCCTGTCCTTCGGCCTTGATCGCGCACACACCAAGATGCTCTTCGATCAACGGTTGATACTTCAGGAAGCTGTTCGCTACCAAGCGAAGTTCGCCACCGTTTTTCAGATGTTTGGCCGCTTTTCGCAGCAAATTCTCCGTTGCGAAATAGTCGGTGTGCACGCCGACATGGAACGGCGGATTGCTCAGGATCGCACTCAAACCCATTGGGGCGGCATCAATGCCGTCACCGGTTATCACCTCGGCTTCCAGACCATTGGCCGCCAGGGTCAGGCGACTGCTGGCAGCGGCAAAGGCATCCACATCCAGCAACGTGACCTGGTTATGCGGGTAACGACGTTTCACTGCCGCGCCCAAGACCCCTGCACCGCAGCCGAAATCGAGCAAATGACCGCTGGGCAGTTTGTCCAGATGTTCCAGCAGCAGCGCGCTGCCGCGATCCAGGCGACCATGGCTGAACACCCCCGGCAGGCTGATGACCTTCAACGGGCCTTCGGCCAGCGGCAATTCATAGGTCTGCGCCAGGCTTTCCAGCGGTTTGGCTTCAGGTGCGTTGGCCACGGTGACCAGCCAGAGCTGGCAGTGGCGCGCGCTGTCGAGTTTGCGTGGCTTGCCGAACGGGTTGAGTTGTTTGGCGGCGCCTTCGATGCCGCTTTTTTTCTCGCCGACCAGGTACAGCTCGCGGCCAGCCAGCCGCGACGCGAGGGCGTTGAGAATGTAGTCGGTCAGGTCCTTGGCCTTGGGCAGAAACACCACCGCTGTATCGAACTCGCGCTCGGGAGCATTCACACCAAAATGGCTGCGCTCGGCGAAGCGGGCGTCCAGCGCGGCCTGATCGCCGGCGTGCCAGCACCAGCCATGAGCTTCGGGCAGACGGCCCAGCAAGTCGTCGGCGGGCAAGCCGGCCAACAACACCGAGCCCTGGAATAACTCGGCCTGACGAAGCAGTACTTCACTGCGCGGATCCATAACTGCTCCTGTGAAAAAAAGTGCCGCAGTTTATCAACTGACGACCCGCAGCGCCTTACCGCTGAAGTATCCCAGTGCGTTTTCGGTCACTTGGCCAACGATTCGCTGGCGCGCTTCACGGCTGCCCCAGGCGTTGTGCGGGGTGACGATCAGGCGCGGGATGTCATGGGCCAGCAGCGGATTGCCGTTGACGGGAGGCTCGACGCTCAGCACGTCAGTGGCGGCGCCGCCCAGATGCCCGTTGCGCAAGGCGTTGGCCAGCGCCTGTTCGTCGATCAGGCCTCCGCGGGCGGTGTTGACCACGAACGCGCCGGGTTTCATCGCGGCCAGTTCGCGGGCGCCGATGAAGTGACGGGTGTGTTCGTTGAGCGGGCAGTGCAGGGTCAGGGCATCGACTTGCGGTAGCAGTTCATCCAGTGGCAGGCGGTCCGGCCGGGCAGGGCGCCCTGGAATTTGCCCCAGCACAACGCGCATACCGAAGGCTTCAGCCAGCCGTGCGACCGCGCCGCCCAATTCGCCATGGCCCAAAAGACCAAGGGTTTTGCCTTCGAGTTCGACAATCGGGTAATCCAGCAAACAGAATTGTTTGGCTTGCTGCCAGCGGCCTTCGCCGACGGCTTTTTGATAATCGGCCAGGCGCGTGGCCAGGTTGAGCAGCAGCATGATCGTGTGCTGCGCCACCGACGGTGTGCCGTAGCCCTGGCAGTTGCACACGGTAATCCCGTGGGCGCGGGCGGCGGCGAGGTCGACATTGTTGGTGCCGGTGGCGGTGATCAGGATCAGCTTGAGATCAGGGCTGGCGGCCATGGCGGCGGCATCGATCAGGATCTTGTTGCTGATGGCGACGGTGGCACCCTTGAGGTGTTCGATGACTTGATCGGGCAAGGTCTGGGCGAACAGTTGCAAATCGCCGAAACAACTGCGCAGCGGGTCGAGGTCAAGGTCGCCGAGGTCCAGGGACGGGTGGTCGAGGAAAACGGCGCGGCGGGTGTTCGTCATCAACTGTACCTTTTGTGCAATGAACTGAAGGCGTAATCTGCCGAGCCTACCAGATGAAATAACTAGTTACGCTTGGCCTGAAGGAGCCCCCATGTACTGGACAGAGTTCTTGACCGTTGCCCTGATTCACCTGCTGGCCGTGGCCAGCCCTGGCCCGGACTTTGCCGTGGTGGTGCGCGAGAGTGTTACCCACGGTCGTCGCGCGGGTACCTGGACCGCGCTGGGCGTGGGCACGGCGATTTTCCTGCACGTGGGTTACTCGCTGTTGGGTATCGGCCTGATCGTGTCCCAGTCGATCGTGCTGTTCAATGCTTTGAAATGGGCCGCCGCCGCTTACCTGCTGTACATCGGTTACAAGGCGCTGCGCGCGCAACCGGCCAAATCTGTGGCGGACGACCTGCACAAGGAGGCCGGCGAGCGCACCGCCCGTGGTGCCTTCACCTCGGGTTTTGTCACCAACGGTCTCAATCCGAAAGCCACGCTGTTCTTCCTTTCGCTGTTCACCGTGGTGATCAACCCGCACACGCCGCTGGCCGTGCAGGCCGGGTACGGGGTTTACCTGGCGGTGGCGACAGCGATCTGGTTTTGCCTGGTGGCGATGTTGTTCAGCCAGCAGCGCGTACGCGCCGGTTTCGCCCGCATGGGCCATTGGTTCGACCGGACCATGGGCGCGGTGCTGATCGCGATTGGCGTGAAGCTCGCTTTTACCGAGATGCATTGATCAGATATCTATCCTTGTAGGAGCAGCCGGTCGACGCTCCTGCAGATGATCAAACCTCGCAAATGATGGCGTAACGCTATCATTCGTGGGGTTCTGCAAATCATTCCTTTGGCTGATTTGGCTGACGTTCAAGGGCACTACAGTGCGTACTTTCAGTCACGACCGTGCAGTCAGATTAAAGGGATTATTATGTTGCAGACTCGCGTTATCCCCCCGGCCGAAGGCGCTTACCAGTACCCGCTGTTGATCAAACGGCTGCTGATGTCCGGTGCCCGTTATGAGAAAACCCGCGAGATCATCTACCGCGACAAGTTGCGCTATAGCTACCCGACCCTGATCGAACGGGTAGCCCGCCTGGCCAACGTGCTGACAGCGGCCGGAGTCAAGCCCGGGGATGCCGTGGGTGTGATGGACTGGGACAGCCATCGTTACCTGGAATGCATGTTCGCCATCCCGATGATCGGTGCGGTGATCCACACCATCAACGTGCGCCTGTCGCCGGAACAGATCCTCTACACAATGAACCACGCCGAGGACCGCTTTGTGCTGGTCAACAGCGAGTTCGTCGGTCTCTACAAGGCCATCGAGGGGCAACTGACCACGGTCGACAAAACCCTGCTGTTGACTGACCTGCCGGAAAAAACCGCGGACCTGCCGAATCTCGTCGGCGAATACGAACAACTGCTGGCCGCGGCGAGCCCGCAATACGACTTCGAGGACTTCGACGAAAACTCGGTCGCGACCACGTTCTATACCACCGGCACCACCGGCAACCCCAAGGGCGTGTACTTCACCCATCGGCAACTGGTGCTGCACACCATGGGCGTGTCGACCATCATGGGCGCGATCGATAGCGTGCGCCTGCTGGGCACCAACGACGTGTACATGCCGATCACCCCGATGTTCCACGTGCACGCCTGGGGCTTGCCGTATGTGGCGACCATGCTCGGGCTCAAGCAGGTGTATCCCGGCCGCTATGACCCGGAGTACCTGGTGGAGTTGTGGCGCAAGGAAAAGGTCACGTTCTCCCATTGCGTACCGACCATTTTGCAGATGGTCCTCAATGCCAAGGCCGCGCAGACCGTCGACTTCGGCGGCTGGAAAATCGTCATCGGCGGCAGCGCCCTGAACCGCACGTTGTACGAGGCGGCCAAGGCCAAAGGCATTCAGCTGACCGCCGCCTACGGCATGTCGGAAACCGGGCCACTGGTTTCGTGCGCACACCTCAACGATGAATTGATGGCGGGTACCGAAGACGAACGCACCACTTACCGGATCAAGGCCGGCGTACCAGGGCCGCTGGTGGAGGCGGCGATCGTCGACACCGAGGGCAACTTCCTGCCCGCCGATGGCGAGACCCAGGGCGAACTGGTGTTACGCGCGCCGTGGCTGACCGAGGGGTATTTCAATGAGCCGCAGAAGGGCGCCGAGCTCTGGGCCGGAGGCTGGCTGCACACCGGTGACGTGGCGACCCTGGACAGCATGGGCGTGATCGACATTCGTGACCGGATCAAGGACGTGATCAAGACCGGTGGCGAGTGGATCTCCTCCCTGGACCTGGAAGACCTGATCAGTCGTCATGCGGCGGTACGTGAAGTAGCAGTGGTGGGGATCCCCGATCCGCAGTGGGGCGAGCGGCCGTTTGCCCTGCTGGTGCTCCGTGAGGGGCATGCAATCGGGGCGCGGGAACTCAAGGAACACCTCAAGCCGTTTGTGGAGCTGGGACACTTGAGCAAGTGGGCGATTCCGAGCCAGATCGCTCTTGTTACTGAAATTCCCAAGACCAGTGTCGGCAAGCTCGACAAGAAGCGCATTCGCGTCGACATCAGCGAGTGGCAAGCCACCAACAGCACCTTCCTCTCGACGCTTTAAGCGTCACCTGGCGTGCTCGAAAGGGCACGCCAGCCCCCACCAAGCAAGCGCTTGGCTTGTCAAAACGAAATTTTCAGCCATCCTTGCCGTGCCGACGGGTGTCGGACTGGCGAAAGGACTGTTCCAGAGTGGCTGGCAGCTGCAAATCACACTTTAGAGGGATCAAGCGCTACTACCTGCTGGCTATAGTCCACTCAAGGATTTTTAAGAACGGGGCAACCGCACGAACCGGGGCGATGCAACTTTGGAATGACTTTGGGATGCCATGGCTCCCGGTTATCCACAGCGTTTTTAGAAGTGCTCTTGCCATAAAAATAAAATGCACATGGAGTAGCGTCGATGACATCAGCAAACCAGTTCTGGCGCCGGGCGAAACTGCCCCTGGCTGTCAGTCTTGCCTCTACGCTCGCCGGGCCAGCATTCGGCGTCAGTTTCAACGTCGGTGAAATCGAAGGTCAGTTCGACTCATCCCTGTCGATCGGTGCCAGTTGGTCTA
This sequence comes from Pseudomonas sp. BF-B-30, assembly GCF_019956305.1. NCBI lineage: Bacteria > Pseudomonadati > Pseudomonadota > Gammaproteobacteria > Pseudomonadales > Pseudomonadaceae > Pseudomonas > Pseudomonas sp. BF-B-30. Next base: position 75,625 of record NZ_JAHBDG010000077.1, read on the forward strand.
CCGAAAGTGCCAACAAGAACCTCATCGGTGTCAACAACGGCGGCAAGGGTCTGTCCCAGACTTCTGATGACGGTCACCTGAACTTCAAGAGCGGGGAAACTTTCTCGAAGATCTTCAAGGGCATCCATGACCTTGAACTGAAATACGGCGATACCGGTGTTTTCGTCCGTGGCAAATACTGGTACGACTTTGAACTGAAGGACGAAAGCCGTCCGTTCAAGGACATCAGCGACGACAACCGCAAGGAAGGCGCCAAGTCTGCCGGCGGCCAGATCCTCGACGCCTTCGTCTACCACAACTACTCCATTGCCGATCAGCCAGGCTCCGTGCGTCTGGGCAAGCAGGTCGTGAGCTGGGGTGAAAGTACCTTCATCGGTGGTGGCATCAACTCGATCAACCCGATCGACGTGTCCGCGTTCCGCCGTCCGGGGGCCGAGATCAAGGAAGGCCTGATCCCGGTCAACATGTTCTATGTGTCCCAGAGCCTGACCGAAAACCTCTCGGCCGAAGCGTTCTACCAAATTGAATGGGACCAGACCGTTGTCGACAACTGCGGCACGTTCTTCTCCCAGCCAGACATCGTTGCCGACGGCTGCGACGACAACCTGCGCGTACTGGCCAAGCGCTCGCAAATTCCGGCCATTGCCCTGGGGCCTTTGGCCGCCAACGGCGTCGACGTCAACAATGAGGGTGTTCTGGTGCGTCGTGGCCCCGATCGCGATGCCCGCGACAGCGGCCAGTGGGGCGCGTCCCTCAAGTACATGTTCGATCCGCTGGACACCGAGTTCGGCGCCTACTTCATGAATTACCACAGCCGTGCGCCGATCTTCAGCGCTACCGGTGCGCCGCAGTCGGTCTACAACACTGCAGCGGCCCTCCAGGGCGGCCCGTTCGCCGCACTGGCGCCATTGCTGGTGGCGGGTAATTCGCAGTACTTCATCGAATACCCGGAAGACATCCGCCTCTACGGCCTGAGCTTCTCCACCACCCTGCCTACCGGTACGGCGTGGAGCGGTGAGATCAGCTACCGTCCGAACGCTCCGGTGCAGCTCAACTCCACCGACATCCTGTTCTCCGGTGTTCGTCCTATAGGCAATAACAACCCGAACAACCCGTTGACCAATGCATCGCTGCTTACCGGCGTGCCGGGTCAGGACCTGCACGGGTATCGTCGCAAGGAAGTCACCCAGTTCCAGACCACTCTGACGCACTTCTTCGATCAGGTCATGGGCGCCAGCCGTCTGACCCTGGTGGGCGAAGTGGGCGTGACCCACGTTGGCGGCCTGGAAAGCACTTCCGACGTTCGTTATGGCCGCGATCCGGTCTACGGTCCGGGTGAATTGCCAGCCTCTGGCGCGCTCAATACCTGCGTGACACTCAACAACAGCACCATCAGCGGTGCCGGCCCGGGTACGCCGACCAACAACCGCAGCCGCAACTGCACCGACGAAGGCTTCACCACCGCGACTTCATGGGGCTACCGCGGTCGTGCCATCTGGGAATACAACGACGTGTTTGCCGGTGTGAACCTCAAGCCAAACGTAGCCTGGTCTCATGACGTGGAAGGCTACTCCCCTGGGCCTGGCGGCAACTTCGAGGAAGGCCGCAAGGCGGTGAGCCTGGGTGTCGACGCCGAGTACCAGAACACCTACACCGCGAGCCTGGCCTACACCAACTTCTTCGACGGCAGGTACACCACCGTGGATGACCGCGACTTCGTTGCGCTCAGCCTCGGCGTGAACTTCTAAGCACTGAATTTTCAGGACGAACGAACATATGAAAATAACAAAGAGTCTGTTCCACGCCGGTGTTCTGGGGCTTTCACTGCTGGCGACCAGCGTCATCGCAGCGGTTCCCCAGGCCGAAGCCGACAAACTGGGCAAGAGCCTGACCCCGATGGGCGCTGAAATGGCGGGTAACGCCGACGGTTCGATTCCGGCCTGGAAACCGTTGCCGAAGAACGCCGGAGCGGTCGACAGCAAGGGCTTCCTGTCCGATCCGTACCCGGGTGAAAAACCGCTGTTCACCATCACGGCGCAGAACGTCGACCAGTACAAGGAAAAGCTTGCCCCGGGCCAGTACGCGATGTTCAAGCGCTACCCGGAAACCTTCAAGATGCCGGTCTATCCGTCCCACCGCGGTGCCACCGTGCCAGATGAGGTGTTCGCCTCCATCAAGAAGAACGCCACCAACACCAAACTGGTGTCCGGCGGCAACGGCCTGGAGAACTTTGAAACCGCCATTCCGTTCCCGATCCCGAAAAGCGGCGTTGAAGTCATCTGGAACCACATCACCCGCTATCGCGGGGGCAGCGTGACCCGCCTAGTAACCCAGGCCACGCCACAGCCGAACGGCTCGTTCAGCCTGGTGTACTTCCAGGACCAGTTCGTGTTCCGCGACAAGATGAAGGACTACGATCCGGCGAACCCGGGCAACATCCTGTTCTACTTCAAGCAGAAAGTGACCGCGCCGGCGCGTCTGGCCGGTGGTGTACTGCTGGTTCACGAAACCCTCGACCAGGTCAAGGAGCCGCGCTCGGCATGGGTCTACAACGCCGGCCAGCGTCGTGTGCGCCGTGCGCCGCAAGTGTCCTATGACGGCCCGGGTACCGCAGCCGATGGCCTGCGTACCTCCGACAACCTGGACATGTACAACGGTGCACCGGATCGTTACGACTGGAAGCTCGAAGGCAAGAAAGAGATGTACATCGCTTCCGATGCCTACAAGCTCGACGATCCGAAACTCAAGTACACCGACATCATCAAGGCCGGTCACATCAACCAGGACCTGGCTCGTTACGAGTTGCGTCGTGTGTGGCATGTAGTTGCCACCCTGAAGGAAGGTCAGCGTCACATCTACGCCAAGCGTGACTTCTACATTGACGAAGACACCTGGCAGGCAGCGGTCATCGACCATTACGACGGTCGCGGTCAACTGTGGCGCGTCGCCGAGGCCCATGCCGAGAACTACTACGACAAGCAAGTGCCGTGGTATGCCCTTGAAACCCTGTACGACCTGCAATCGGGTCGTTACCTGGCGCTGGGCATGAAGAACGAAGAGAAGTCGGCTTATGACTTCGGCTTCACTGCCACCACCAGCGACTTCACCCCGGCCGCCTTGCGTCAGGATGGTGTTCGCTAAAGTGAACTGAGTAGAGGCCGCACCCTCTGAAAACGCCCCGACTGGTTCGGGGCGTTTTTTTTTGCTTGTAGACTTTTTGTAGCCATTTGTAGCAATTACCTTCATTCCCTATCCGTTTACGGCTAGTCTGCGGACATCTGCAACGCCGCCACCCGCAATTCAAACAAGAGCCGGCTATGACTGATTTGTCTACATCCCCAGGTTCTGCAAACGTTGCTGTCGCGACACTCGACGGGCGCTTCTTCCGCCCGCCGTTGCCCGACGGCCATGTGCTGCGTCCACGTTTGTGCGAGCGCCTGAGTGCCGGGCTCGGTGGCAGGTTATTGCTGGTCAGCGCACCGGCAGGGTTCGGCAAGAGTTCGTTGGCGGTGGAGTTTTGTCAGGGGTTGCCGGCGCACTGGCAAAGTCTCTGGCTGGGGTTGAGCCCGCGAGACAGTGACCCGGGACGTTTTCTCGAACGCCTGCTGGAAGGCCTCCAGGACTACTTCCCGCACCTGGGCAGGCAATCGCTCGGGCTGTTGAAAATGCGCCAGCGCCATCAGCCTTTCGCATTCGAAGAATGGCTGGATGGCCTGCTCGACGAATTGGCCGAGCACTTGTCCACCGCGACGCCATTGCTGCTGGTGCTGGATGATTACCATCTGGCCCAGGGGCCGGTACTGGACCGTTGCCTGCAATTTTTCCTCAATCATCTCCCTGATGGCTTGCTGGTGATGGTCACCAGTCGCCAACGTCCCGACTGGCATCTGGCGCGGCTGCGGCTGTCGCGACAACTGCTTGAATTGCATGAACAGGATCTGCGCCTGACCCACGACGAGGCCTTGAGCCTGCTCGACCGGCATAGCAGTTCCTTGCGCGGTGAAGCGCTGGAAAACCTGATCCAGCGCAGCGAAGGTTGGGTCGCGGGGTTGCGTTTCTGGCTGCTGGCCGCCTCGGAGGCGGGTACCGACGGCGCGCTGCCGCAATCCTTGCACGGCGGGGAAGGGCTGATCCGCGATTACCTGCTCGAAGAGGTCATCGATTGCCTGCCCGCCGAGGTCCAGTCGTTCCTCTACGACACGGCGCCCCAGGAACGTTTTTGCAGCGAACTGTGCGACGCCGTTCGCGACGCCCATGACAGCGGGGAAATCCTGCGCTTCCTGCTCGCCCACCAGGTGTTCCTGGTGCCGCTGGACGAGCATGGCCACTGGTATCGTTACCACCACCTGTTTTCCGATCTGTTGCGCACGCGCCCGACTTCCCAGTCGATGGTGCCGGCCGCCAGCCTGCACCTGCGTGCCTGCCGGTGGTTCAATGCCCAGGGACTGCTCGATGAGGCCGTAGAGCAGGCCTTGCGCGCCGGTCACCTGGACGTCGCGGCGAACCTGGTGCAGAACCTCTCCGAGGAGCAACTGCTGGCCGAGCAGAATGTCGGCATGTTGCTGCGCTGGAAAATGGACTTGCCTGACAGCTTGCTGATCAGCACGCCGCGGCTGATCGTGCTCTATAGCTGGGCGTTGGGGATGGCTTGCCAACTGGATGCCGCCGAAGAGCTGGCCAGCCATTTGAGCCGTTTCCTGCCTGCTCCGTCGGCCACCGCACAGAAGTCGATGCTCGCTCAATGGCTGGCGTTGAGCGGCATCATTGCCCGTGGACGCGGCAACCGCGAACTGACGCTGCGGTACTGCCGCGAAGCGTTGGAGAGTCTTCCGTCCAAGCGTTACGGCCAGCGCCTGATGTGCCTTTCGACCCTGTCCAACCTCGCCATTGCCGACGGTGATTTGTGGCGGGCACGGGGATTGAACCGCGAATCGCTGGAGTTGGCGCAACGGGTCGGCAACCCCTTGTTCGAAGCACTGGCGCACTACGATCGCGCCCGGGTGTTGCAAGCACGCGGGGAAATCTGTCGGGCGCTGGAAGAGGTCCGTCAGGGAATGCAGCGCCTGCAGAGCTTGCCTGCGCAACGGCTTTATGCGGTTCGCGCCCGGCTGACCTTGTACGAGGGCTTTTTGCTGGCCCTGCGCATGCAGCCGCAATTGGCGCGGGTGCGATTGCAGGCCGGTTTGAGCGAGGCGCGCGCCTGCCGTGACATCAGCGTGCTGATCGGCCACTGCGTGATTGCCAGGCTGGAAGGCAGCAGTGGCGAGTTCGCCAAGGCCTTTGCCGAGCTTGCCGAAGCCGAACGGCTCATGCACATCTGGGATGTGCCACCGATCTACTACCTGGCCATGATCACCCTGGTCAAATGTGAACTCTGGTTGGCCCAGGGGCGCACCGATCTGGCCGAAGCCTGGCTGGCGCGCCTGGGACAGACCTATAACGGCGAAAACGCGGCGGCACCACCGGAGTTCCACCCGCAATTGCCGCTGCATATCGAATTGCAGCAAGCCTTGCTCGACGTCATCCAGGGCCAACCGATGCTGGCCGAAGGGCGTTTGAATGCACTGCTCGAACATGGCCAGCAAAGCGGTCGGCAGATGCTCAGCGCCATGGCGCTGACCCAGAAAGTGGCGTTGTTGCTGGGTAGCGGACGGGAACCGGAAGCACGCAAGGCACTGGCCCAGGCGCTGGACGCCGCCGGCGGAGGGGTGCTGCAACCCTTCGAGGGCTTGTTGGCCGAGCACCCGGACTGGCTGCGTGGGCAGCTTCAAAGCTGTCCGCCAACCCCCGTTTCCCTGAGCCTCAGTGAAAAACTGCCGGCATTGGCTGCCCGTCCCGGGCTGGAGTCCTGCGCAGCCGCGGAGCAACTCAGCACCCGGGAAATGGCGGTCCTGCGATTGATCGCCCAGGGCTGTTCGAACCAGGAAATCAGCGATCAGCTGTTTATTTCCCTGCACACGGTCAAGACCCACGCCAGCCATATCAATAGCAAGCTCGGGGTCGAGCGACGTACGCAGGCGGTGGCGCGAGCCAAGGAATTGGGGGTACTGGGTTAAGGATTTTTCACGTTACACATCGCGGCCATTGGCTGGATACTCAATTGTGAGAAAATCACTCATCCCCCGTTTATCGAGCAGGCCCCGCCGATGTCCCAGCAACCCACCCTCATTCGCGAAACCTTCCCCGTCGGCCCGTTGCAGTGCAACTGCACGATCATCGGCGATCCGGTAACGAAAAAGGCCATCGTCGTCGATCCAGGTGGCAATCATGAGCTGATTCTGGCGCGTCTCGACGCCCTGGGGCTGAAAGTGGTCAGCATCATTCACACCCACGCCCACCTCGATCATTTCCTGGCTTCCGGTCAACTCAAGGAGAAAACCGGCGCGACGCTGCATCTGCACAAGGAAGACCAGTTTCTCTGGGACAACCTGGAAATGCAGTGCCAGATGTTCGGCGTTCCTTATACCCCGGTGCCGTCCCCGGATCGCTGGCTGGCCGATGATGAAGAACTGGCCTGCGGCTGCGGTGTGGCGCTGCACACGCCAGGTCATACGCCGGGCTCCATGAGCTTCTGGTTTTCCGAGGCCAAGCTGCTGATTGCCGGTGATACGCTGTTTCGTCGCGGCGTCGGACGCACGGATTTGTGGGGCGGCGACCAGGCGACCATCGTGCGCTCGATCAAGCAGCGGCTGTACACCCTCGACGAAGACGCAACCGTGGTGACCGGGCATGGTCCGGACACCCGCCTGGGCGATGAAATGCGCGAAAACCCGTTTGTTCGGGGCTGATTTGTAACATTCGGAATTTTTACCCGTTAACATGATCCAACGCCCGCAAAGGCTGATGCCTTGGTCCGTTGCACCACAGAATGCAAAAAAAGTAGGAGCTTTACATGTTCACCATGCGTCGTTTGATGATTGTCGCTACTGCCGTGGCCGTACTGTCCGGCTGTGCCTCGCCCAACCCTTATGACGGCCAGCCGCAGGGTCAGGCGGATGGCAGCTCCCAAGGCATGAGCAAGACCGCGAAATACGGTGGCCTCGGCGCTCTGGCCGGTGCGCTGGCCGGTGCTGCGATCAACCACGATAACCGTGGCAAGGGCGCACTGATCGGTGCTGCGGTGGTCGGTGCTTCCGCCGCCGGTTACGGCTACTACGCCGATCAGCAAGAGAAAAAGCTGCGCGCCAGCATGGCCAACACCGGTGTTGAAGTGCAGCGCCAGGGCGACCAGATTAAGCTGATCATGCCGGGCAACATCACGTTCGCTACCGATTCGGCGAACATTGCCCCAAGTTTCTATCAGCCGCTGAACAACCTGGCGGGCTCGCTCAAAGAGTTCAACCAGAACCAGATCGAGATCGTCGGCTATACCGACAGCACCGGCAGCCGCCAGCACAACATGGACCTGTCCCAGCGTCGCGCCCAGAGCGTGGCAACCTACCTGACCTCGCAAGGTGTCAGCGGTGCCAATCTGAGCGCTCGTGGCGCCGGTCCGGATAGCCCGGTCGCCAGCAACGGCGACGCCAATGGCCGGGCGCAGAACCGCCGTGTAGAGGTCAACCTCAAGGCGATTCCGGGCCAGCAGTATGGTGGTCAGCAGCAAGGTCAGGTTCAGCAGTACCCTTGATCGTCTGATTGAACCCCAGGCGTAGAAAAGCCCGCTCGATCTTCTACGGATCGGGCGGGCTTTTTTTTGTCGTCAGTTCCGGCCCCTTCGCGGGCAAGCCCGCTCCCACAGGTCATGTGTTGGATGCAGATTTTGTGTACGACATCGACCATTGTGGGAGCGGGCTTGCCCGCGAAGAGGCCAGGCCAGGCAGCAGGAATCTGGAACGGACAGAAACAAAAAAGCCCCCGGACCAGTGAAAGTCCGGGGGCTTTTTGTATGGCGCGAAAGCTGATTACTTCTTCAGGCCATAATGCTCATCGAGCATGCCCGGCGAGTTCGGGGCTTTCGGTGCGTAGTCGCGAGGCGGCTCCTGATCGCGCGGTGGCGTCAGGCGTTCACGGGGTGCCTGCGCCGCGTCGGCGTGCAGGGAAGCCAGCAGGCGTTGGCGAGTCTGTTCGTCCAGGGCCAGGCGGTTGGCGCCCTCGGCGAGATGGTCCTGCACTTCCTGATAGCTCTGAGTCAGTTTCTTGACCAGTGTCGCGGTGCTGTTGAAGTGGGTCACCACCTCGTTCTGATAACTGTCGAAACGTTCCTGAATATCGTCCAGCTGACGCTGCGTGCGGCTGGGCGCGGCGTTCGGTGCAACGCGAGCGATCAGGAACCCAATGGCGACACCCACAACCAGGGCAAGAGTCGGTAACAACCAAACTAAGAGCGAGTGTTCCACGAGTCCTTCCTCTATAAACGGCTTTGCTTTACGTTAACGGCTCGAACCTGCGCTGTATACCGCGATTCACTCGCAATAGACAGCCACAGACAATTTGCTAGACGAGTCGACCTGATCCGAGGTCACGGAGTTCCTTCCTTGCTTATGCGTGAAACCCCTGTAGTGATTGATGGCCCGGTGGGTCAACTGGAAGCACTGTACCTGGACAACGAGCAGGCGCGTGGCCTGGCGCTGATCTGCCATCCGAACCCGGTGCAGGGCGGCACCATGCTCAACAAAGTGGTCTCGACCCTGCAGCGCACCGCGCGTGATGCCGGTTTGATTACTTTGCGTTTCAACTACCGCGGGGTGGGTGCCAGTGAAGGTACACATGATATGGGCACCGGCGAAGTCGATGATGCCCAGGCTGTGGCCGAATGGTTTCGCGCCAGACACCCGCAATTGCCACTGACCCTGTTCGGTTTCTCCTTCGGTGGATTTGTTGCAGCAAGTCTTGGCGGACGTCTGGAAGCGAAGGGCGAACCGCTCAAACATCTGTTCATGGTCGCACCGGCGGTCATGCGCCTGAGCGCTCAGGACTCACTGCCACAGCAGGGCGAGCTGACCCTGATCCAGCCGGAAACCGACGAAGTGATCGATCCGCAGCTGGTTTACCAATGGTCCGACACGCTTGAACGTCCCCATGAGCTGCTGAAAGTGGCAGAATGCGGACACTTTTTTCATGGCAAGCTGACCGATCTCAAGGATCTGATCCTGCCGCGTCTCTCGAATTGATTGCAGTCTGACAAGCGATTACCCATGACGACTCGTACCCGTATCCTCACCGGCATCACCACCACCGGCACGCCGCACCTGGGCAACTACGCCGGTGCCATCCGCCCGGCGATCCTGGCCAGCCGTGACAGCAATGCCGACTCGTTCTACTTTTTGGCGGACTACCACGCCCTGATCAAGTGCGATGACCCGCTGCGCATCCAGCGCTCGCGTCTGGAAATCGCTGCGACCTGGCTGGCCGGTGGCCTGAATGTCGACCGCGTGACCTTCTACCGTCAGTCCGACATCCCGGAAATCCCCGAGCTGACCTGGCTGCTGACCTGCGTCGCCGCCAAGGGCCTGCTCAACCGCGCCCACGCCTACAAGGCTTCGGTGGACAAGAACGTCGAGAACGGCGAGGACCCGGATGCAGGCATCACCATGGGCCTTTACAGCTACCCGGTGCTGATGGCCGCGGACATCCTGATGTTCAATGCGCACAAGGTGCCGGTCGGTCGTGACCAGATCCAGCACGTGGAAATGGCGCGGGACATCGGCCAGCGCTTCAACCATCTTTTTGGCCAGGGCAAAGAGTTCTTCACCATGCCCGAGGCGTTGATCGAAGAGAGCGTCGCCACGTTGCCAGGCCTGGATGGTCGCAAGATGTCGAAGAGCTACGACAACACCATCCCGCTGTTCAGCAGTGCCAAAGAGATGAAGGACGCGATTTCGCGGATCGTCACCGACTCCCGCGCACCGGGCGAAGCCAAGGATCCGGACAACTCGCACCTGTTCACCCTGTTCCAGGCGTTTGCCACCCCGGCGCAAGCCGACGAGTTCCGCAGCGAATTGTTGCAGGGCCTGGGTTGGGGCGAGGCGAAGAATCGTCTGTTCCAGTTGCTCGACAACGAACTGGGCGAATCCCGCGAGCGTTACAACCAGTTGATCGAGCGCCCGGCGGATCTGGAGGACATCCTGCAACACGGCGCGAAAAAGGCCCGTGCGGTAGCGACACCCTTCCTCAACGAACTGCGTGAAGCGGTGGGCCTGCGCTCCTTCGTTGCCCAGACTCAAGTGGCGGCGACCACCAAGAAGAAAGCCGTGAAGGCTGCGCGTTTTGTCAGCTTCCGTGAAGACGACGGCAGTTTCCGCTTCCGTCTGCTGGCGGCAGATGGCGAACAACTGCTGCTGTCGCGCAACTTCGCCGACGGTAAAACCGCCGGGCAGGTGACCAAGCAACTGCAAGCGGGCCAGGCATTGGACGTGCGCAGTGAAGACCTGGGCTTCAGCGTCTGGCTGGAAGGCGAGTGCGTTGCCGACAGCCCGGCGTTTGCCGACAGCGCCGCCCGTGACGCTGCCATCGAAGCCTTGCGCATTGCCCTGACGCCGGTTCAGGAATAAACAACGGTTCGGCCCGACCAAGGGCCGATTGCCATTCCTCGGGGTCGTCGCTACAGTGTCGGCCCGTTTTTGTTGCCTTGCTAACGAATTATGACGCCCCTAGAACGATATCAAGCTGATCTGAAACGCCCGGAATTCTTCCATGACGCCGCGCAGGAAACTGCCGTGCGTCATTTGCAGCGCCTGTACGACGACCTGGTCGCGGCCGAGCAAAACAAGCCGGGCCTGCTGGGCAAGTTGTTTGGCAAGAAGGATCAGACCCCGGTCAAGGGCCTGTATTTCTGGGGCGGCGTAGGTCGCGGCAAGACTTACCTGGTGGACACCTTCTTCGAAGCGCTGCCCTTCAAGGAAAAGTCCCGCACCCACTTCCACCGCTTCATGAAGCGCGTGCACGAAGAGATGAAAACCCTGGGCGGCGAGAAAAACCCGCTGACCATCATCGCCAAGCGCTTCGCCACCGAAGCCCGGGTCATCTGCTTCGATGAATTCTTCGTTTCCGACATCACCGACGCCATGATCCTTGGCACCCTGATGGAAGAACTGTTCAAGAACGGCGTAACCCTGGTCGCGACTTCGAACATCGTGCCGGATGGCCTGTACAAGGACGGCCTGCAACGCGCGCGCTTCCTGCCGGCCATTGCGCTGATCAAGCAGAATACCGAGATCGTCAACGTCGACAGCGGCGTCGACTATCGTCTGCGTCACCTCGAACAGGCCGAGCTGTTCCACTATCCACTCGACGAAGCCGCCAACGAAAGCCTGCGCAAGAGCTTCCGTGCACTGACACCGGAATGCACGGCAGCGGTCGAAAATGACGTGCTGATGATCGAAAACCGCGAAATCCGTGCCCTGCGCACCTGCGATGACGTGGCCTGGTTCGACTTCCGCGAACTGTGCGACGGCCCGCGCAGCCAGAACGACTACATCGAACTGGGCAAGATCTTCCACGCCGTGTTGCTCAGCGATGTCGAACAGATGAGCGTCACCACCGACGACATCGCCCGACGCTTCATCAACATGGTCGACGAGTTCTACGACCGTAACGTGAAGCTGATCATTTCTGCTGAAGTCGAGCTAAAGGATCTCTACACTGGCGGGCGCTTGAATTTCGAATTCCAGCGTACCCTCAGCCGACTGCTGGAAATGCAATCCCACGAATTCCTGTCCAGGGCGCACAAGCCGTAAGACAGTTCGGTGCACAAAAAAAGCCTGCAAATGCAGGCCTTTTTTTGTGCGCCGAAGAACCTCTTTTGGGCTCACCAAAGTCCGTGTGGGAGCGAGCTTGCTCGCGATGACGGCGGCACATTCAGTATTGATATGACTGATGCGCCGCTATCGCGAGCAAGCTCGCTCCCACAGGGGGGGCATTTGTATGCCTGTGATTACGCCGCTTGCTGAAACTGCTGCCGATACTGATTCGGTGACAACTCCGTGTGCTGGCGGAACAGCCGCGCAAAGAAGCTCGCATCGTCATAACCAACCTCGTAGCTGATGGTCTTGATGCTCTTGCGGCTGCCGGACAGCAAGCCCTTGGCGGTTTCGATGCGCAGGCGTTGCAGGTAATGCAGTGGCTTGTCGCCGGTGGCGGTCTGGAAGCGGCGCATGAAGTTGCGGATGCTCATGCCGTGTTCGCGGGCAACGTCCTCGAAACGGAACTTGTCGGCGAAGTGTTCTTCGAGCCAGTGCTGGATCTGCAGGATGATCACGTCCTGGTGCAGCTTCTGCCCGCCGAATCCAATCCGTCCCGGTGAATAGCTGCGCTGCACTTCATAGAGGATGTCTCGGGCTACGGCCTGGGACACGTTGGCGCCGCAGAAGCGCTCGATCAGGTAGATGTACAGGTCGCATGCCGAGGTGGTGCCGCCGGCGCAGTACAGGTTGTCGGCATCGGTCAGGTGTTTGTCCTGATTGAGCTGGACCTTGGGGAAGCGTTCGGCGAAGGCATTGAAGAAGCGCCAGTAAGTGGTCGCTTCCTTGCCATTGAGCAGCCCGGCTTCGGCCAGCCAGAAAACACCAGTGGCCTCGCCGCACAGTACGGCACCGCGCGCATGTTGCTGGCGCAGCCAGGGCAGGATTTGCGGGTAACGTTTGCTGAGGTTGTCGAAATCGTCCCAGAACGCGGGAAGAACGATGATGTCGGCGTTTTCCAGTCCGCCGTCCACCGGAATCATCACATCGCTGAAGGTGTTGACCGGCTTGCCATCGGGGCTGACCAGGCGGGTTTCGAACGCCGGTGTCAGGCCCTGGCCCAGCTGTTTGCCGTAGCGCAGGCTGGCGAGATGGAAGAAATCCTTGGCTTGCATGAGGGTGGAAGCGAAAACCCGGTCGATGGCCAGGATGCTGACGCGCCGCAGGGGCGTGGAGGCTTGGTTAGACATAATTCAACTTTATTTTTATAGGGGGAAGTGGTCACCAGACGGCTGGATCGTCTTATTTTTTGTCGGATGTGTCCAGTGTCCTGTATCGGAAGCGAGGCATAGTCTCTGAAGGTCAACTTCTTCTAAAAACAAAGATAAAGGTGCCGCATGATCCCCAGAACCCTGTTCAGTTCCGAGCACGAGCTTTTCCGCGACAGCGTGCGGACGTTCCTCGAAAAAGAGGCGGTGCCGTTCCATGGGCAATGGGAAAAACAAGGCTATATCGACCGCAAACTGTGGAACAAGGCAGGGGAGGCGGGGATGCTTTGCTCGCACTTGCCGGAAGAGTACGGCGGCCTGGGGGCGGACTTTCTCTACAGTGCGGTGGTGATCGAAGAAGTGGGGCGACTTGGCCTGACCGGCATCGGTTTTTCCTTGCACTCGGACATCGTGGCGCCCTACATCCTGCATTACGGCAGTGAGACGCTGAAGCACAAATACCTGCCGAAACTGGTGTCCGGCGAGATGGTTACCGCGATCGCCATGACTGAACCGGGCGCCGGTTCCGATCTGCAAGGGGTGAAAACCACGGCCGTGCTCGATGGCGATGAGTACGTGATCAACGGCTCCAAGACCTTTATCACCAACGGCTACCTGGCCGATCTGGTGATCGTCGTCGCCAAGACCGATCCGAAGGCTGGCGCGAAGGGCACGAGTCTGTTTCTGGTGGAAGCCAATACGCCGGGCTTCGACAAGGGCAAGCGCCTGGAGAAGGTCGGAATGAAGGCCCAGGACACCTCGGAGCTGTTCTTCCAGGACGTGCGTGTACCCAAGGAAAACCTGCTGGGCCAGGCCGGGATGGGCTTTGCCTACCTGATGCAGGAGTTGCCCCAGGAGCGCCTCACGGTGGCCATTGGCGGGTTGGCTTCAGCCGAAGCTGCGCTGCAATGGACGCTGGACTACACCCGTGAGCGCAAGGCATTCGGCAAGTCGATCGCCGACTTCCAGAATACCCGGTTCAAGCTGGCGGAGATGGCCACGGAAATCCAGATCGGCCGGGTCTTCGTCGACCGTTGCCTGGAGCTGCACCTGCAAGGCAAGCTCGATGTGCCGACGGCGGCGATGGCCAAGTACTGGGGCACCGACCTGCAGTGCAAGGTGCTCGACGAGTGTGTGCAGTTGCACGGTGGCTACGGGTTCATGTGGGAGTACCCGATCGCGCGGGCATGGGCGGATGCACGGGTGCAGCGGATCTATGCCGGGACGAACGAGATCATGAAGGAGATTATTGCGCGGTCGCTTTGATTTGCGCTGACCGGGCGGACGCCATCGCGGGCAAGCCCGCTCCCACAGGTATCACCGAACCTGTGGGAGCGGGCTTGCCCGCGATTGGTTTTAAAGATCAATCAAGGCGCAGGATTCGGATGATCCTTGTGAATCGCCTCGATCCCTTCCAGTACTTCCTCCGACAGCTTCAAGTCGAAACTGGCGATGTTGCTCTCCAGTTGCTCCATCGTCGTCGCGCCAATGATATTACTGGTCACGAACGGCTGCTGCGTCACGAACGCCAGGGCCATTTGCGCCGGGTCCAGGCCGTGCTCGCGAGCCAGGGCCACGTAACGGCTGCATGCCGCTTCCGACTGCGGGTTGAAATAGCGGCTGAAGCGACTGTAGAGGCTCAGGCGACCTTTTGGCGGGCGGGCGCCGCCTTCGTACTTGCCTGACAGGAAGCCGAACGCCAGCGGCGAATAGGCGAGCAGGCCGCATTGCTCGCGGATGGCGATTTCCGCCAGGCCGACTTCGAAGCTGCGGTTGAGCAGGTTGTACGGGTTCTGGATCGACACGGCGCGCGGCCAGCCACGGGCTTCGGCCAGGGCCAGGAAGCGCATGGTGCCCCATGGCGTCTCGTTGGACAGGCCGATGTGGCGGATCTTGCCGGCGCGGACCTGCTCGTCCAGTGCTTCAAGGGTGTCCTCCAGAGGCGTCAGGTTGGCTTCGATCTTGTGCTTGTAGCCCAGTTGCCCGAAGAAGTTGGTGCTGCGCTCCGGCCAGTGCAGTTGGTACAGGTCGATGTAGTCGGTCTGCAGGCGCTGGAGGCTGGCATCCACCGCTTCGGTGATGTGCTGGCGGTTGTGGCGCAGGTTTTTGTCGCGGATGTAGTCGATGGTGTTGCCGGGGCCGGCGATCTTGCTGGCCAGGATCCAGTCGGCACGATCGCCGCGGCTTTTGAAATAATTGCCGATGTAGCGTTCGGTGGAGGCGTAGGTTTCGGCCTTGGGTGGCACCGGGTACATCTCGGCGGTGTCGATGAAGTTGATCCCGGCGCTCTTGGCTCGCTCAATCTGGGCGAAGGCGTCTGCCTCGCTGTTTTGCTCGCCCCAGGTCATGGTTCCGAGGCAGAGGGCACTCACGTTCAGATTGGTTCGGCCTAGCTGGCGATAGTCCATCGGGTGCTCCTTGGGCAAAACAATCATAAAAGCAGGTTGAATTATTTTTCGCAATCTGCATAATTGCGCACCTCTTTCTGCAGTGGAAGTGATGCGCCGCCGCCGAAGAATCTTGCCGTTGAACGGACGCGCCGACCCGAGCCCCCGAAAGCGTCTGTATCCGGCTGCCTTTGACTTGTCAAAGTACGCACTATTCAGTAAGATCCGCCGTCTAATTTACAGGGCGGCCCCTGAGGCTATAAAGAATGAAAACTTTTACTGCTAAACCGGAAACAGTAAAGCGCGACTGGTTTGTCGTCGACGCTGCTGGTCAGACCCTGGGTCGTCTGGCCACCGAAATCGCGAGCCGTCTGCGTGGCAAGCACAAGCCTGAGTACACTCCTCACGTTGACACCGGCGACTACATCGTCGTAATCAATGCTGAGCAGATTCGTGTTACCGGTGCTAAAACCACTGACAAAATGTACTACTCCCACTCCGGTTTCCCGGGCGGCATCAAGTCGATCAACTTTGAAAAGCTGATCGCCAAGGCCCCTGAGCGCGTGATCGAGACCGCGGTTAAAGGCATGCTGCCTAAGAACCCACTGGGTCGCGACATGTACCGTAAGCTGAAAGTCTATGCGGGCGCTGCACACCCACATACTGCTCAGCAGCCCCAAGAACTGAAGTTTTAACGGAATAGTACATTATGTCGGCGACTCAAAATTACGGCACTGGCCGTCGCAAGACCGCAACCGCACGCGTTTTCCTGCGTCCGGGTACTGGTAACATCTCCATCAACAACCGTTCGCTGGATAACTTCTTCGGCCGCGAAACTGCCCGCATGGTAGTTCGTCAGCCGCTGGAGCTGACTGAGACTGTCGAGAAGTTCGACATCTACGTCACCGTGATCGGCGGTGGTGTGAGTGGTCAGGCTGGCGCAATCCGCCACGGCATCACTCGTGCTCTGATGGACTACGACGAGACTCTGCGCAGCGCCCTGCGTAAAGCCGGCTTCGTAACCCGCGATGCTCGTGAAGTTGAACGTAAGAAAGTCGGTCTGCGTAAAGCGCGTAAGCGTCCGCAGTACTCGAAGCGTTAATTCGCTTTCACGTTCAAAAAAGAACGCCCAGTTTCCTCACGGAGCTGGGCGTTTTTTTATGTCTGCGATTTATCAAAGAATTGCGCTGTGACAACTTGCCACATCCGCAGACACCCTATACTACAAGGCTTGGGGGTGATGGGTTCCGGTAATTACCTTGTCAGAATTGGGGCTTTTCATTACCATTCGGCAAAATTTTTATAAGTACATAGTTTTACTTAGTAGATGCCTGATTTAACAGGCCACAAAGCTGATGGGAGAGGACTGAATGAGCAATGACGGCGTGAATGCAGGCCGGCGTCGCTTCTTGGTAGCAGCCACATCCGTGGTGGGTGCTGCAGGAGCGGTGGGGGCTGCGGTCCCGTTCGTGGGGTCATGGTTTCCCAGTGCCAAGGCGAAAGCCGCAGGTGCACCGGTGAAAGTGAATGTCAGCAAAATCGAGCCAGGCCAGCAGATGATTGCTGAGTGGCGCGGCCAGCCGGTGTTCATCGTCCGCCGTACACAGGAAATCCTGGGGAATCTTAAGAAGATCGAGGGCCAGCTCGCTGACCCGGCCTCCAAGAACTCGACACAACCGACTTACGTTGATCCGGAAACCCGTTCGATCAAGCCCGAGGTCCTGCTGCTGATTGGTATCTGCACGCACCTGGGTTGCTCGCCGACCTTCCGTCCCGAAGTGGCACCTGCGGATCTGGGTAAGGACTGGGTAGGCGGCTATTTCTGCCCTTGCCACGGTTCCCACTACGATCTGGCTGGTCGCGTCTACAAGTCGCAGCCTGCGCCTTTGAACCTGCCAGTTCCCCCGCATTCCTATGAGACCGATGAAATTATTATCATTGGCGTCGATACGGAGAAAGCGTGATGAGCAAGTTCATGGATTGGGTTGATGCGCGCTTTCCCGCCACCAAGATGTGGGAAGACCATCTCAGCAAGTATTACGCTCCGAAGAACTTCAACTTCTTCTACTTCTTTGGCTCCCTGGCGCTGCTCGTTCTGGTCAACCAGATCGTTACCGGTGTCTGGCTGACCATGAGCTACACCCCGTCGGCGGAAGAGGCATTCGCCTCCGTCGAATACATCATGCGCGACGTCGAGTACGGCTCGATCCTGCGTCTGCTGCACTCCACCGGCGCTTCGGCGTTCTTCATCGTGGTCTATCTGCACATGTTCCGTGGCCTGCTCTACGGTTCGTACCAGAAGCCGCGTGAACTGGTGTGGGTCTTCGGCATGCTGATCTACCTGGCGCTGATGGCCGAAGCCTTCATGGGCTACCTGCTGCCGTGGGGCCAGATGTCCTACTGGGGTGCACAGGTGATCATCTCGCTGTTCGGTGCGATCCCGGTCATCGGCAACGACCTGACCCAGTGGATTCGTGGTGACTACCTGATTTCCGGTATTACCCTGAACCGCTTCTTCGCCTTGCACGTGGTTGCCCTGCCGATCGTTATCCTGGGTCTGGTGGTGCTGCACATCCTGGCGTTGCACGAAGTCGGTTCGAACAACCCGGACGGCGTGGACATCAAGAAGCACAAGGACGAAAACGGCATACCGCTGGACGGCATTGCCTTCCACCCGTACTACACCGTGAAAGATATCGTCGGCGTGGTGGTGTTCCTGTTCATCTTCTGCTCGATCGTGTTCTTCTTCCCGGAAATGGGTGGCTACTTCCTCGAAAAGCCGAACTTTGAAGTGGCGAACGCCTTCAAGACCCCAGAGCACATTGCTCCGGTCTGGTACTTCACTCCGTTCTACGCCATCTTGCGTGCGGTTCCGGACAAGCTCCTGGGCGTTATCGCCATGGGCGCGGCCATCGCCGTGCTGTTCGTCCTGCCGTGGCTCGACCGCAGTCCGGTCAAGTCGATGCGCTACAAAGGCTGGCTGAGCAAGATCTGGCTCTGGGTGTTCTGCATTTCGTTCGTGATCCTGGGCGTGTTGGGTGTTCTGGCTCCGACTCCAGGCCGTACGCTGTTGTCGCAGGTGTGTACCTTCCTGTACTTCGCCTACTTCATTCTGATGCCGTTCTACACCAGGCTCGAGAAGACCAAACCGGTTCCGGAAAGGGTGACTGGCTGATGAAAAAACTATTTGCTGTATTGATGCTTGCTGCACTGCCAGTGTTTGCTTTCGCAGCTGAACACGGTGGCCCCGAGCTGGAAAAAGTCGACATCGACGTTTCCGATAAAGCGGCCATGCAGGACGGCGCGCGTACCTTCGCCAACTACTGCATGGGTTGCCACAGTGCCAAGTTCCAGCGCTATGAGCGTGTTGCCGACGACCTGGGCATTCCCCATGAGTTGATGCTCGAGAAGCTGGTGTTCACTGGCGCCAAGATCGGCGATCACATGAGCATCGGCATGCAGCCAGCGGACGCCAAGGCCTGGTTTGGCGCAGCGCCGCCGGACCTGACCCTGGTTGCCCGTGTTCGCGGCACCGACTGGCTCTACGGTTACCTGAAGTCGTTCTACGAAGATCCTTCGCGCCCATGGGGTGTGAACAACAAGGTCTTCCCGAACGTGGGCATGCCTAACGTCCTGGTCGGCTTGCAGGGTCGCCAGGTGGTGGGTTGCAAACAGGTTCAGATCGTCGAAGACGGCAAGAAGCAATATGATCCTCTGACCGGTACGGCGCTGACTCATGAAGCGTGCGATCAGTTGACCATCGTGCCGAAAAGCGGTGCCCTGACTGCAGAGCAGTTCGATGAGAAGGTCAAGAATCTGGTAACCTTCCTGGCTTACTCGGCTAACCCGGTTAAGCTGCAACATCAGCGCATCGGTACGTACGTATTGTTGTACCTGGCGTTCTTCTTCGTCTTCGCTTACCTGCTCAAGCGCGAATACTGGAAAGACGTGCACTGATAAAGCTTCAAGCTATTGCTGTTAATCGCGCGCGCCCAAGGGCGCCTCTGAAGATGTAGCGAAACTGGTGATCCAGTCGTTACGGGAGGCGCCCTCTGGGCGCGCTCGTTTTTCCGCTTTCGATAATTTCTACAAGCGAGGAGGATCGCCATGGGCGTGACCAATCGGTTGGCCTGTTACTCCGACCCCGCCGACCACTATTCCCACCGAGTGCGCATCGTACTGGCAGAGAAGGGTGTCAGCGCCGAGATCATTTACGTGGAGGCTGGTCGCCAGCCACCTAAACTGATTGAGGTGAACCCTTACGGCAGCTTGCCCACGCTGGTCGATCGCGACCTGGCGTTGTGGGAGTCGACTGTGGTGATGGAATATCTGGATGAGCGTTACCCGCACCCGCCGCTACTGCCGGTTTATCCCGTGGCGCGTGCCAACAGTCGCCTGCTGATGCACCGCATTCAGCGAGACTGGTGTGGTCTGGTGGACCTGATTCTGGATTCGCGGACCAAGGAAGCGGCTCGCGCCGTGGCTCGAAAAGAGTTGCGCGAAAGCCTGACGGGTGTGTCGCCACTGTTTGCCGACAAACCGTTTTTCCTCAGTGAGGAACAAAGTCTGGTGGATTGCTGCCTATTGCCAATACTCTGGCGATTGCCGATTCTGGGTATAGAACTGCCGCGGCCGGCGAAGCCGCTGCTTGATTATATGGAGCGCCAGTTTGCGCGTGAGGCTTTCCAGGCGAGTCTGTCTGGTGTCGAACGCGACATGCGCTAAGGCTTAAGGAGCCGTTATGAACTCCAGTCGACCTTATCTGGTCCGCGCGCTCTATGAGTGGATTGTGGACAACGATTGCACCCCGCACATGCTGGTCAATTCCGAGTACCCGTCGGTGCAGGTGCCTCAGGGGTTTGCCAGTGACGGACAGATCGTCCTGAACGTATCGCCACAAGCCGTGCGTCACTTGCACATGGATAACGAGGCGGTCAGTTTCGAGGGGCGCTTTGGTGGCGTACCGCACACCTTGTACGTGCCAATTGCTTCGATCCTGGGTATCTACGCCCGGGAGAATGGTCAGGGCATGGTGTTCGATCTGGAATCGCCCATGGGCGAGGACGACGAGATCGAGCCGGATGACGATCTTCCACCACCCGACAGTGAGCCGCCGCGTCCAAGCGGTCGCCCGAGTTTGAAGGTGGTGAAATAAAAAAAAGGGTGATCCGCAAGGATCACCCTTTTTTATTCCACCGCCTTCAAACGATGTAGGAGCGAGCCTGCTCGCGATGGGCGTGAACGATGACGCGTGCAGTCTGAATGAACGCATTCGCCAAACGTTTTTCGCGAGCAAGCTCGCTCCTGCAGGGTCAGTCGATGTACTCGAACAATTTCACGATCTTCTGCACACCGGAAACCCCTTGCACCAGGTTGGTCGCCTGTGCCGCTTCCTGCTTGGTCAGCAGGCCCAGCAAGTAGACGATGCCGTTTTCAGTGACTACCTTGATGCGCGAGCCAGGGATGTTCGCATCGGCGAGCATCTGGGTCTTGATCTTGGTGGTCAGCCAGGTGTCGTTCTGGCGTGCCAGCAACGAGGAGGGTGGCAGGACTTGCAGTTCGTTGTGCACCTTTTTCACGCGCTGGACAGCGGCGGCAGCCTGTTCGGCCTTGGCCTTGAGGTCTGCGCGTGGCGTTTGCCCGGCGAGCAGTACGACACCGTTGAAGCTGGTGACGACGATATGTGAATCCTTATCCAGGGCTGGGTCGGCCTTGGCGACGTTCACGCCAACCTTGGTGTCGATCAGGGAATCGTCGATCTTGCTGCCCAGTGTGCGAGTGCCGCGGTCATCTTCAATCGGTGCTTCACGGCTGGCAGTCACCACCGAGGTGCAGCCGCTGATGCTGAGGCACAGGGTCAAGGCCAGTAGGCCAAGGCGATTAGGGGTCATTCTTCACTCCCGAACAATTGGCTGTCGATCAAGTCGCAAAGGCAATGGATCGCCAGCAGGTGGACTTCTTGAATACGAGCGGTGACGTTGGCCGGTACGCGAATCTCGACGTCCTCGGGCAACAGTAGCGACGCCATGCCGCCGCCATCGCGTCCCGTCAATGCTACGACAATCATTTCGCGATCATGTGCGGCCTGAATCGCTTGAATTATGTTGGCCGAGTTGCCGCTGGTGGAGATAGCCAGCAACACATCGCCCGGTTGGCCGAGCGCACGGATCTGCTTGGAGAAGATTTCGTTGTAGCTGTAGTCGTTGGCAATCGAGGTGATCGTCGAGCTGTCGGTCGTAAGGGCGATGGCCGGCAGGCTTGGGCGTTCGCGCTCAAAGCGATTGAGCAGCTCGGAGGAGAAGTGCTGGGCATCGCCGGCAGAGCCGCCATTGCCGCAGGAAAGCATTTTGCCTTCGTTGAGCAGGGCGTTGACCATGACCTGGCTGGCTTGCTCGATGTGCGGTGCAAGTACTTCCATCGCCTGTTGCTTGGTGTCGATACTGGCCTGAAAAAGCTGGCGAATTCGGGATTGCATGTCCATCTGTGTGACCTTAAGTAGCGCGGCTGTTCGGCACGTGAATGTGCAGCCCGCAAAGCAAAGAGCAAAATGTTGGGTGATAGTGTCCGGTTCGCAATGCCGGCGATCAGCCGTCGAAGGCATTCTGTAGCCAGTTCAACTGATCGAGGTGGCTGTCGATGGCAATCACGTCGAAGCGGCAAGGGGAATTGGCCCAGCGCGGCTCGCGCTGAAGATAATATTGCGCGGCGAAAATCAGTTTTTGCCGTTTGCGCTCATCGATGCTATCGAGCGCGCCACCCCATTGAGTGTTTTTTCTGTAGCGGACTTCAACGAATACTACTGTATCGCCATCTAGCATGACCAGATCAAGCTCGCCGCGTTTACACAACCAGTTCTGCGCCAGCAGGCGCAGACCTTGTTGTTGAAGATGCTCGAGCGCATGGCGCTCGGCATCCTTGCCGCTTTGCTGGCGTGACCTGTCAGGCATCAGTGAGCGGTGTCCGGCAGGCGCTGAATCTGGCCATTGGCGAACTCGGCCCATGGTAACTGGCGCACGACCCGCTGGCTCTGGGACATGCCAAGGCTGCCCGATTCGCCGTCGATGCGGCTGTCCGGCAGTGACTTGAGCTGGCCCAGGCGTGGCGCCAGACGATAGGCGTCCACACCCATGGCATACAGGCGCCCCAGGCTGCCGGCGGCTTGTGGCCACTGGGCAGTGACCTGGCGGCGCAGTGGATCATTGGCGTCCAGCAACCATGGCGTCTCGCAGAAGCGAATGCCATTCATGTCGTTGTACTGGTTGACGTCACCGTTGGCGCTGAACACGTGGGAGGTGGCATAGACCGGAACATCGCCTGCGTACTGGAAGTTCAGGGTCGGTTTGATCTGCTGGGCCTGTTGCGGTGTAGAGGCGAGGAAAATGAACTCGATGTCCTGGCGGCGCGATGGCTGGGCAGCCACTTGCGAGCCAACGGTGCTTTGCAGGCTCTTGGCGCGACCTTCGCTCTGGCGCAGCTGGAACATGTCGGCAATTTGCTGGGCCAACTGGACCGGTTGGTCGACGCGTTCGGTGGCGACGATGGTGCCGCCATTGGCTTGCCAATCCTGGCTGAACGCCTTGAGTACGCGGTCGCCCCACTCACCTTTCGGCACCATGATGGCTGCGCGATGCAGGCCGTCGGCGCGAGCGCGGCGCGACACTTCGCGGGCTTCGTCTTCAGCGGCAAGGCCGAACTGGAACAGCTGCGCCGGGCCTTGATCGCCTTCGCTGTAATTCAATGCCAGGGTGGTGATCGGCAACTGCGGGCGAGTGCTCAGCTGTTTGACCAGCGGCTTCTCCAGCGGGCCGACAACCAGTTGCACGCCATCGGCCTGGGCCTTGCGGTAGAACTCGTCCATGGAAGTCAGGCGCGAGCTGTCATAAAACTCGATGGCGGGTGGTTTCTGCCCGGCCTGTTGGGCCTGGTAGTGAGCGGCCATGAAACCGTCGCGCAGCGCTTTGCCAACCGCCGCCAGTTGGCCGTCCTGAGGCAGCAGCAGGGCGATCTTGTTCAGGGGCTGGCTGGCCAGTTCCTTGAGTTGGGTCAGTGGCAGCGGCAATTGAATGGCTGCCGGGTGCTTCGGATTCTGCGCGCGCCAGTTGTCGATGGCGGCCTGTTGCTGCTCCAGGGTACCGGCGGATTTCACGGCCAGTGCCAGGGCCATCCAGCCGCCGAGATCGTCGGTGGCACTTGGCTGCAACTGATTGGTCGGCAGCGAAGCGATCAGGGTCCAGATGGCTTCGTGGTTTTTGCTCGCGGCTTCGCCTTCGAGCATCGGGGCGATGAAAATGCGCTGGCGAGCGGCGGCAAGGGTCTGGCCATCGGCTTCAAGTGCGCGGGCGTGGATGGTGCCGGTGCGGACCTGTTGTTCCTCGGGCAGTTCGCTCAAGTATTGCAGGCTCGGATGGCTCAAGGCGGCCAGCGCGGCCTTGGGCTGATTGCGCGTCATGGCCAGTTCCGCCGCCAGGGTGTTGGCGAAAACCTGTGGGCCCGGCTTGAGCTGTTCGACAGGAACCTGTTGCAGGATTTGCGCGGATTGGCCGGCATTGCCCTGGCGATAAGCCAGGTCGGCGGCGCTCAGGCGCAGCAGGGCGGCATCTTCCGGTGATTTGCTTTGGGAGGCCTTCTCAAGCAGTTGCTCGATACTGGCGTCCGGTGTCCGTGGAAGCTCGCCAAGGCTGGAGGAGGGCGAGCTGGCGCAAGCCGTCAGCAAGGCAGCGAGGCAGAGGGCAGATAACAGCCGCAGGCAAGCGATCATGTAAGCGTTCCTGATACTCGATCAAATTAGCGTGGAATTGTACCCAAGCACTGGCCGGGGTGCGATGTTACTGGCGTGAATCAATCAATTTAGCTGGTGTAAATGTTGCGCCAGCGCACAAACGGTCACCGATACCTCGTTTGCTTGCGGGTATCGTGAGTCTCGCTACGCGCTACAATGGCGACTTTTACCGATCATGAGGTGTGCGCTTTGACTGCTCCAGGTGCTTTGAATTCCGCTGCTGGCTCGCTTTATGTGGTGGCGACGCCCATCGGCAACCTGGATGACATCAGTGCGCGGGCGCTGAAGATTCTGCGTGAAGTGGCCCTCATCGCCGCGGAAGACACCCGTCATTCCCAGCGCTTGATGCAGCACTTCGGCATTGCGACGCCATTGGCGGCCTGCCATGAACACAACGAGCGGGATGAAGGTAGTCGCTTTATCACTCGTCTGCTTGCCGGTGACAACGTTGCGTTGATCTCGGATGCCGGGACGCCGCTGATTTCCGATCCGGGTTATCACCTGGTGCGGCAGGCCCGGGCAGCGGGCATTAATGTAGTGCCGGTTCCGGGTGCCTGCGCGTTGATTGCAGCGCTGTCGGCAGCAGGGCTGCCTTCCGACCGCTTCATATTCGAAGGTTTTCTGCCTGCAAAGGCTGTGGGGCGACGTGCGCGTCTCGAGCAGGTAAAGGAAGAGCCTCGCACATTGATCTTCTATGAGGCCCCGCATCGCATCCTCGAATGTCTGCAAGACATGGAACTGGTGTTCGGTCCAGAGCGCCCGGCGCTGCTTGCCCGCGAGCTGACCAAGACGTTCGAGACCCTCAAGGGGCTGCCTCTGGCTGAGCTGCGCGAGTTCGTCGAGTCGGATAGCAACCAGCAGCGCGGTGAGTGCGTGGTACTGGTGGCGGGCTGGTCCGCGCCCGAAGAGGAAGGTGCCGTCAGCAGCGAAGCGATGCGTATCCTCAACCTGTTGCTTGAAGAAATGCCGCTCAAGCGTGCGGCGGCATTGGCGGCGCAAATCACCGGCGAGCGAAAGAATGTGCTGTACCAAATCGCGCTGGATCAGCAGAAGGGCGAGTAAAACCCGACGCGCAGGCGTGCCCAATGGCGCTTGGTGCTTGTTCTTCGGGCGCTCTGCCGGTAACCTTCGCGGCGGAGAGTCGATCGGACAGTCGCTGCCCCCTATGAAAATTAGGGGGGGGAGGAAAGTCCGGGCTCCATAGGGCGAAGTGCCAGGTAATGCCTGGGAGGCGTGAGCCTACGGAAAGTGCCACAGAAAATAACCGCCTAAGCGCTTCGGCGCCGGTAAGGGTGAAAAGGTGCGGTAAGAGCGCACCGCACGTCTGGCAACAGTTCGTGGCTAGGTAAACCCCACTTGGAGCAAGACCAAATAGGGTCCCAAGGCGTGGCCCGCGCTGGGACCGGGTAGGTTGCTAAAGATGTCCAGTGATGGCCATCGTAGACGAATGACTGTTCAAGACAGAACCCGGCTTACAGATCGACTCTCCACCTTTTTCTTTCCTCTGCTTGAATCATTGAGCAGGGGGTTGGGTGATAGCAATTTCCCTCCTTACACATTCATCCGCAGAACCTCTTTTGTAATACCAAAAAAATCTTACTCTTAATAAATTACTTTAACTTTCGAACGCAGCCTTCTGTGCTGATTCAAGTTATCGATCAGTTTCATCTGCCGGATTCTCGTTGTCCCTCCGTTAATGATCCTAAATCTCAGTTCTGTAAGGGTTTTCCTTTACTCCGCGCCTTGACGGTGTGGTGGGCGCATTCCTATAGTGTGCGCAAGTGGCGGAAAGTGGCATGAAGTGGGTTTTTTGAACTCAAAACGCTAGAATTTGGAGAAACGCAGACGTGTTTCGCGGAGCCAACGCTATCAGTCTCGATGCAAAGGGCCGTCTCGCAATGCCGAGCCGGTACCGTGACGAGCTCGATTCGCGCAGTTCCGGGCAATTGATCGTGACAATTGATGCCGTTGATCCTTGTTTGTGTGTTTACCCCCTCGATGAGTGGGAAATTATTGAAACCAAACTGCGCGCACTGCCTTCGCTTCGCGAAGAGAACCGCCGCCTGCAACGTTTACTGATTGGTAATGCCGTCGACCTCGAGCTCGATGGCAGTGGTCGTTTTCTGGTTCCGCCGCGTCTTCGTGAATATGCCAAGTTGGATAAGCGCGCGATGTTGGTAGGCCAACTGAACAAGTTCCAATTGTGGGACGAGGATGCCTGGAACGCGGTTTCTGCCGCTGACCTGGCTGCCATTCAACAACCGGGCGCGATGCCTGATGAACTGCGTGATTTGATCCTGTGACTATTGATAGCGGCTTTAACCACATCACCGTACTGCTTGACGAAGCCGTCGAGGCTCTCGCCGTACGTCCTGATGGCTGCTATCTGGACGGCACGTTCGGACGCGGCGGACACAGCCGGTTGATCCTCAGTCAGCTCGGTCCCGATGGTCGGTTGCTCGGATTCGATAAAGATCCACAAGCGATTGCCACCGGGCAGACGCTAGCGGCCGAAGACGGCCGCTTTGTCGTTGTGCAGCGCAGCTTTGCCGAGCTCGGTTCGGAAGTCGCCGAACGCGGTCTGGCCGGCAAGGTCAGCGGCGTGTTGCTGGATCTTGGCGTGTCCTCGCCACAGCTCGACGACCCTGAACGCGGCTTCAGCTTCCTCAACGACGGTCCGCTGGATATGCGCATGGATCCGTCCCGTGGCATCAGCGCCGCCGAATTCGTCAATACCGCGCCCGTGGAAGAAATCGCCCGGGTGTTCAAGGAATACGGCGAAGAGCGTTTCTCCGGCCGCATGGCCCGTGCTGTGGCCGAACGTCGCGACATCAAGCCATTCGAGCGCACCGGTGACCTGGCAGAAGTCCTGAAAGTCGCCAACCCAGCTTGGGAAAAGGGCAAGAACCCCGCAACCCGCGCGTTCCAGGGGTTGCGTATCCACGTCAACAACGAACTGGGTGATCTGGAAACCGGCCTCGAAGCCGCGCTGGAGTGCCTGGAAGTGGGCGGTCGCCTGGTGGTGATCAGCTTCCATTCGCTGGAAGACCGTATCGTCAAACTGTTCATGCGCAAGCTGGTGAAAGGCGAAGCCGACAACCTGCCGCGCAACCTGCCGGTTCGGCATGTCGCCTTCGAACCGAAAATCAAAGTCCATGGCAAAGCGCAGACGGCCTCCGACGCCGAACTCAAAGCCAACCCACGTTCCCGTAGCGCTGTCATGCGTGTGGCGGAGAAGCTGCGGTGAGCAAGCTTTTCGCCAAGCCATTGCCCGGCGGAAGCTTCTTCATGCTGCTGCTGTTTGTCGGCGTGCTCGTGTCGGCCATCGGCGTGTCTTACAGCGCGCACTGGAACCGTCAGCTATTGAATTCGCTGTACAACGAACTGAGCGTGCGCGACAAGGCGCAGGCGGAGTGGGGCCGGTTGATTCTGGAACAGAGCACCTGGACCGCCCACAGCCGTATCGAAGTGCTGGCCACCGAACAATTGAAAATGCACATCCCCGGTGCCGCTGACGTGAAGATGGTGGCGCCATGATGAAACTCGAAGGTGCACTCTTTCCTTGGCGGTTCCGCGTGGTGCTGGGTTTGCTCGGCATCATGGTGGCCGCGATTGCCTGGCGCATCATCGATTTGCAAGTGGTCGACCGTGCCTTCCTTAAAGGTCAGGGCGATGCCCGCAGTGTTCGTCATATTCCGATTCCGGCTCACCGTGGTCTGATCACCGACCGTAACGGCGAGCCTTTGGCCGTGAGTACTCCGGTCACCACCCTCTGGGCCAATGCCAAGGAAATGCAAACGGCCAAAGAAAAGTGGCCGGCACTGGCGGCTGCCCTGGGGCAGGACCCGAAAGCCCTGGCCGAGCGCCTTGAAGCGCAGGCCAACAAGGAATTCATTTATCTGGTGCGCGGGCTGACGCCTGAGCAGGGCCAGGCGGTGCTCGATCTCAAAGTGCCTGGCGTCTATGGCATCGAAGAGTTCCGCCGTTTCTATCCGGCCGGTGAAGTGACCGCGCATATGGTCGGCTTTACCGACATCGATGACCATGGCAAGGAAGGTATCGAGCTGGCCTATGACGAATGGCTGGCCGGGGTGCCGGGTAAACGACAAGTCATCAAGGACCGGCGCGGCCGGTTGATCAAGGATGTCCAGGTCACCAAAAACGCCAAGGCCGGCAAGCCCTTGGCGTTGTCCATTGACCTGCGCCTGCAATACCTGGCCAACCGCGAACTGCGTAACGCGATCATCGAGAACGGCGCCAAGGCCGGCAGCCTGGTGATCATGGACGTGAAGACCGGCGAGATTCTCGCGATGGTCAACCAGCCGACCTACAACCCGAACAACCGCCGCAACCTGCAGCCGGCGATGATGCGTAACCGCGCGATGATCGACGTGTTTGAGCCAGGCTCGACCATGAAAGCGATCTCGATGAGCGCCGCCATCGAAACCGGCCGCTGGAAACCGAGCGATACCGTCGAGGTGTATCCGGGCTCCCTGCAGATTGGCAAGTACACCATCAAGGACGTATCCAAGACCGAAGGCCCGGTGCTCGACCTGACCGGCATCCTGATCAATTCCAGTAACGTCGGCATGAGCAAGGTCGCGTTCGATATCGGCGGCGAAACCATTTTCCGTCTGGCGCAGAAAGTCGGCCTCGGCCAGGACACTGGCCTGGGCTTCCCGGGCGAGCGCGTCGGCAATCTGCCGAACTACCGCGAATGGCGCAAGGCAGAAACCGCCACGCTGTCCTACGGCTACGGTGTTTCCGTGACCGCGATCCAGTTGGTCCACGCCTTCTCGGCCCTGGCCAACAACGGTCGCCTTGCACCGTTGACCCTGATCAAGACCGACAAGGCGCCGCAAACCACCCAGGTGCTGCCGGAGGCCGTCGCAAAAACCATGCAAGGCATGCTGCAACAAGTGATCGAAGCCCCGCGCGGTGTGTTCCGTGCGCAGGTGCCGGCGTATCACGTGGGCGGCAAGTCGGGTACTGCGCGTAAAACCTCGGTCGGCACCAAGGGTTACGCCGTGAACTCCTACCGTTCGCTGTTCGCCGGTTTCGGCCCGATGAGCGACCCGCGTTACGCCATCGTGGTGGTCATCGACGAGCCGACCAAGGCCGGTTACTTCGGCGGCCTGGTTTCCGCGCCGGTGTTCAGCCGTGTGATGTCGGGCACCCTGCGCCTGATGAACATTACCCCGGACAACCTGCCACCTACTCAACAAGCGAACGCAACACCGGTCGTTCCGCTGAAAGCCAATGGAGGGCGCGGCTGATGTCCCTGAGCCTGAACAAGATTTTCCCTCACGCCGGCCACGATCTGCTGATTCGCGAACTCGCCCTGGACAGCCGCAATGTGCGTGCGGGTGATCTGTTCCTCGCTGTGCCGGGCGGTAAATTCGATGGGCGCGCGCATATGGTTGACGCCCTGCAGCGTGGTGCTGCCGCGGTGGCCTATGAAGTAGAAGGCGCCACGGTCCTGCCGATCACTGAAGTGCCGTTGATTCCGGTCAAAGGTCTGGCGGCTCAGCTGTCGGACATCGCCGGGCGTTTTTATGGCGAGCCAAGCCATCACCTGAACCTGGTGGGCGTGACCGGTACCAATGGCAAGACCAGCGTGACTCAATTGGTTGCCCAGGCGCTGGACCTGCTCGGCCAGCACTGCGGCCTGGTCGGCACGCTCGGTTCGGGTTTCTATGGGGCGCTGGAAAGCGGCCTGCACACCACGCCGAACCCGATTGCCGTGCAGGCGACCCTGGCGGACCTGAAAAAGGCCGGGGCCAAGGCCGTGGCGATGGAAGTTTCTTCCCATGGCCTGGATCAGGGGCGCGTGACTGCCCTGGCGTTCGATGTGGCAGTGATGACAAACCTGTCCCGCGATCACCTGGATTATCACGGCACCATGCAGGCCTACGGCGAAGCCAAGGCCAGGCTGTTTGACTGGAATGACTTGAAATGCCGCGTGGTCAACCTCGACGACGAGTTCGGCCGGCAACTGGCCGCCGACAAGCGCGAGTCGCGGTTGATCACCTACAGCCTGGAAGACTCCGGCGCCTACCTGTATTGCCGTCAGGCGCAATTCGACGACGAAGGCGTGCGAGCCACTCTGGTCACGCCACAGGGCGAGCACCACTTGCGCAGCACCTTGCTCGGTCGCTTCAACCTGAGCAATGTCCTGGCGGCGGTCGGTGCGTTGCTCGGTCTGGATTACGCCCTGGACGAAATTCTCAAGGTGCTGCCGAAGCTTGAAGGCCCTGCCGGGCGCATGCAGCGCTTGGGCGGTGGTTCGCAGCCGCTGGTGGTGGTCGATTACGCCCACACCCCGGATGCCCTGGAAAAAGTACTGCTGGCTCTGCGTCCACACGCCAAGGGTCGGCTGCTGTGCCTGTTCGGCTGTGGCGGCGACCGCGATCGCGGCAAGCGTCCGTTGATGGCCGAAGTGGTTGAGCGCCTGGCCGATGGCGTGCTGGTGACCGATGACAATCCGCGCACTGAAGACCCTGCAGTGATTTTCGATGACATCCGCGCCGGTTTCACGGCTGTGGATAAAGTGGAGTTCGTTGCCGGTCGTGGTCAGGCGATTGCCCGGTTGATCGCCAGTGCCTCGGCGGATGACGTGATTGTCCTGGCCGGGAAAGGTCACGAGGACTATCAGGAAATCAACGGCGAACGCCATGCCTTTTCCGATCTGGTCGAGGCCGATCATGCCTTGACCGCGTGGGAGGTGGCCCATGCTTAAGGCCTTGAAACTGAGTGAACTGACCGGTGCGCTGAGTGCTCGCCTGGTGTCCGCCGATGCCAGCTTCGACGGCGTCAGCATCGACAGCCGTGCAATCAAGCCGGGCCAGCTGTTTATTGCCCTGACCGGTCCGCGTTTTGACGGTCATGACTATCTGAATGAAGTCGCCGCCAAGGGCGCCGTGGCTGCGCTGGTCGAGCGTGAAGTCGCTGGCAGCACGCTGCCGCAGTTACTGGTCAGCGACACTCGCCAGGCCCTCGGCCAGTTGGGCGCGCTCAATCGCGCCGCCTACACCCATCCGGTCGCGGCCGTCACCGGTTCCAGCGGCAAGACCACGGTCAAGGAGATGCTTGCGAGCATCCTGCGCACCCGTGGTCCGGTGCTGGCGACCCGTGGCAACCTGAATAACGACCTCGGCGTGCCGCTGACCTTGCTCGAACTGGCACCGGAACACACCGCTGCCGTGATCGAACTGGGCGCCTCGCGCCTGGGTGAAATTGCCTACACCGTCGGTCTGACCCGGCCGCACGTGGCCATTCTCAACAATGCCGGGACCGCCCACGTCGGCGAGTTCGGCGGCCCGGACAAAATCGTCGAAGCCAAGGGCGAGATCATCGAAGGGCTGGATGCCGATGGCGTCGCCGTTCTCAATCTTGACGACAAGGCATTCGGTATCTGGAAGGCACGCGCCGGTGACCGCAAAGTGCTGACGTTTGCGTTGAGCAACGCCAGCGCCGATTTCTACGCCAGTGACCTGACTACCGATGCCCGTGGCTGCCCGGCGTTCAACCTGCACAGCCCTGAAGGCGTGGAGCGCGTTCAATTGAACCTGCTCGGCACCCATAACGTCGCCAATGCCATGGCCGCCGCCGCAGCCGCCCATGCCCTGGGTGTGTCGCTGTTCGGTATCGCCACCGGGCTTGGCGCGATGCAACCGGTCAAGGGGCGCACCGTCGCGCAACTGGCCACCAACGGCATGCGCGTGATCGATGACACTTACAACGCCAACCCCACCTCCATGTGCGCTGCCGTTGATATACTGGCCGGCTTTTCCGGTCGCACCGTCCTGGTGCTCGGGGATATCGGCGAGTTGGGCGAATGGGCGGAGCAGGGGCACCGCGACGTGGGCGAGTACGCCCGTGGCAAGGTTTCTGCGCTGTACGCCGTCGGGCCAATGATGGCTCACGCCGTGAACGCATTCGGTCCACAGGCTTTTCACTTCAGCACGCAGGCTGAACTGATCAAGGCCCTGGGTGCCGAGCAAGACACAAACACCACCATTTTGATCAAGGGGTCGCGCAGCGCTGCGATGGAAAACATCGTCGCCGCCTTGTGCGGGTCCAGTCTGGAGAAACATTAATGCTGCTGCTGCTAGCGGAGTATCTGCAACAGTTCTACAAAGGCTTCGCGGTCTTCCAGTACCTGACCCTGCGCGGGATTCTCGGTGTACTGACCGCGCTGGTCCTGTCGCTGTGCTATGGCCCATGGATGATCCGCACGTTGCAGAGCCGTCAGATCGGTCAATCCGTTCGCAACGACGGCCCGCAGTCGCACCTGTCCAAGTCGGGTACACCGACCATGGGCGGCGCGCTGATTCTGTCGTCCATCGGTGTCAGCACCCTGCTGTGGGCTGACCTGAGCAACCGTTACGTCTGGGTCGTACTGCTGGTGACCTTGCTGTTCGGCGCCATCGGCTGGGTCGACGACTACCGCAAGGTCATCGAGAAGAACTCCCGTGGCTTGCCGAGCCGCTGGAAATATTTCTGGCAATCGGTATTCGGTCTGGGCGCGGCGATCTTCCTTTATATGACTGCCGCCACGCCGGTGGAAACCACGCTGATCCTGCCGATGCTCAAGGACTACAGCATTCCGCTGGGCGCCGGCTTCATCGTGTTGACCTATTTCGTGATTGTCGGCTCGAGCAACGCGGTCAACCTGACCGACGGCCTCGACGGCCTGGCGATCATGCCGACCGTGATGGTTGGTGGTGGCCTGGGCATTTTCTGCTACCTGTCGGGTAACGTGAAATTCGCCGAATACCTGCTGATTCCTTACGTACCGGGCGCAGGCGAGTTGATTGTGTTCTGTGGCGCGTTGATCGGAGCCGGCCTGGGCTTCCTGTGGTTCAACACCTATCCGGCACAAGTCTTCATGGGTGACGTCGGCGCACTGGCGCTGGGCGCGGCCCTGGGCACCATTGCGGTGATCGTCCGTCAGGAAATCGTCCTGTTCATCATGGGCGGCGTGTTCGTGATGGAAACCCTGTCAGTCGTCATTCAGGTCGCCTCTTTTAAACTGACCGGTCGCCGCGTATTCCGCATGGCGCCCATTCACCACCACTTTGAACTCAAGGGCTGGCCCGAGCCGCGCGTGATCGTCCGTTTCTGGATCATCACCGTGATTCTCGTGCTGATCGGCCTTGCCACCCTGAAGCTGAGGTAGAAACAAGTGTCTCTGATCGCTTCTGACCACTTCCGCATCGTTGTCGGCCTCGGCAAGAGCGGCATGTCCCTGGTTCGCTTCCTGGCGAACCGGGGCGTGGCGTTTGCCGTGGCCGATACGCGGGAAAATCCACCGGAACTGGCCGCGCTCAAGCGTGACTATCCGCACGTGGAAGTGCGTTGTGGCGAGTTGGATGTCGAGTTCCTGTGCCGTGCCGACGAGCTCTACGTGAGCCCCGGCCTGGCGCTGGCGACCCCGGCCCTGCAGGCCGCCGCCGCCCGTGGCGTGAAATTGTCCGGTGACATCGAGCTGTTCGCGCGTAACGCGAAGGCGCCGATCGTGGCCATCAGCGGCTCCAACGCGAAAAGCACCGTCACCACGCTGGTCGGCGAAATGGCGGCTGCGGCTGGCAAGCGAGTTGCCGTCGGCGGCAACCTCGGCACCCCGGCGCTGGACCTGCTCAGCGACGATATCGAGTTGTACGTGATGGAGCTGTCGAGTTTCCAGCTGGAAACCACCGACCAACTCAACGCCGAAGTGGCGACCGTGCTCAACATCAGCGAAGACCACATGGACCGTTACAGCGGTCTGCCGGCCTATCACCTGGCCAAGCACCGGATCTTCCGTGGCGCCAGGCAGTTCGTGGTCAATCGCCAGGACGCCCTGAGCCGTCCGCTGATGGGCGAGGGCCAGCCATGCTGGACCTTCGGCCTGAGCAAACCCGATTTCAAGGCTTTCGGTATTCGTGAAGAAGACGGCGAGAAATACCTGGGCTTCGAATTCCAGAACCTGATGCCAGTGCGCGAATTGAAGATTCGCGGCGCCCACAACCAGTCCAACGCCCTGGCAGCCCTGGCCCTGGGCCATGCTGTCGGCCTGCCGCTCGATGCCATGCTGTCGAGCCTGCGCACCTTCGCCGGTCTCGAGCATCGCTGCCAATGGGTCCGCGACCTCGATGGCGTGGGTTACTACAACGATTCCAAGGCCACCAACGTCGGTGCCGCACTGGCGGCCATCGAAGGCCTCGGCGCGGACATCGACGGCAAGATCGTGCTGATCGCCGGTGGCGACGGCAAGGGTGCCGAGTTCAAGGACCTGCGCGATCCGGTGGCGGCCAACTGCCGCGCCGTGGTCCTGATGGGGCGTGACTCCGACAAGATCGGTGAAGCCATCGGCGATGCCGTACCGCTGATCCGCGCCGGCTCCCTGGTCGAAGCCGTCGAGCAATGCCGCGCTGCAGCCCAACCGGGCGACGTGGTGCTGCTGTCGCCTGCCTGCGCCAGTTTCGACATGTTCAAGAACTACGAAGACCGTGGTCACCAGTTCGTCCAAGCCGTGGAGGATCTGGCATGAGCCTCAAAGGCATCATCAAGCCGTATCCATCGCCGCTCATCACCGGGCGCGGTATCGACCTCGACTTCCCGATGCTCGCCGGCTGCCTGACGCTGCTCGGCCTGGGGCTGATCATGATCGCCTCGGCATCGACCGAAGTGGCGGCCGTGCAGTCGGGCAGCGCCCTGTATTACATGATTCGCCACCTTATTTACGTGGTGCTGGGCCTGGGTGCCTGCATCGTCACCATGATGATCCCGATTGCCACCTGGCAACGCCTGGGCTGGCTGATGCTGCTGGGGGCGTTCGGCTTGCTGGTGATGGTGATCATTCCGGGGATCGGCCGTGAAGTGAACGGTTCGATGCGCTGGATCGGATTCAGTTTCTTCAACGTCCAGCCTTCCGAGATCGCCAAGGTGTTCGTGGTGATCTACCTCGCCGGTTATCTGGTGCGTCGCCAGAAAGAAGTGCGTGAAAGCTGGATGGGCTTCTTCAAACCGTTCATCGTGCTGCTGCCGATGGCGGGCCTGCTGCTGATGGAGCCTGACTTCGGTGCCACCGTCGTGATGATGGGGGCGGCGGCGGCGATGCTGTTCCTTGGTGGCGTCGGGTTGTTCCGCTTTTCCCTGATGGTGGTCCTGGCCGTCGGCGCAGTGGTGCTGTTGATTCAAATGCAGCCGTATCGAATGGCGCGTCTGACCAACTTTGCCGACCCGTGGGCCGACCAGTTCGGCGCTGGCTATCAGTTGTCCCAGGCATTGATCGCCTTCGGTCGCGGCGAATGGCTGGGCGTGGGTCTGGGCAACAGCGTGCAGAAACAGTTCTACCTGCCGGAAGCCCACACTGACTTCGTGTTCTCGGTCCTGGCCGAAGAGCTGGGTGCGGTGGGTTCGTTGTGCACCGTGGCACTGTTTGTCTTCGTGTGTATTCGTGGCATGTACATCGGTTTGTGGGCTGAAAAGGCCAAGCAGTTTTTCGCAGCCTATGTGGCATACGGACTGTCGTTCCTGTGGATCGGCCAGTTCCTGATCAACATCGGCGTGAACGTGGGCCTGCTGCCGACCAAGGGGTTGACCCTGCCGTTCCTCAGTTATGGCGGTAGTTCGTTGGTGATTTGCTGCGCCTGTCTCGGCTTGTTGCTGCGCATCGAGTGGGAAAGTCGAACTC
This sequence comes from Pseudomonas sp. BF-B-30, assembly GCF_019956305.1. Lineage (NCBI taxonomy): Bacteria > Pseudomonadati > Pseudomonadota > Gammaproteobacteria > Pseudomonadales > Pseudomonadaceae > Pseudomonas > Pseudomonas sp. BF-B-30. The sequence goes on from NZ_JAHBDG010000077.1 coordinate 111,357, forward strand.
ACCTGGGCAGCGAAGAGATGGAGTTCCATGAGAGCGACTTCGCCGAGGAGCCGAACCATGGGCGCTAACGTCATGATCATGGCTGGCGGTACCGGTGGCCACGTGTTCCCGGCGCTGGCCTGTGCCCGCGAATTCCAGGCGCGCGGCTACACCGTGCACTGGCTCGGCACCCCGCGTGGGATCGAGAACGATCTGGTGCCGGCGGCCGGTATCGAACTGCATCGGATCAATGCCAGCGGTTTGCGCGGCAAGGGCAAATTGTCCCTGCTAAAGGCACCGTTCATGTTGTTCAAGTCGGTCTGGCAGGCGCGGGCGATCATTCGCCGTCTGCAGCCGGTCTGCGTCGTTGGCTTTGGTGGGTTTGTGACCGGTCCTGGCGGTGTCGCGGCCAAACTGGCCGGTGTGCCGGTGATCGTTCACGAACAGAACGCCGTGGCCGGTACCGCCAATCGGTTGCTGGTGCCGTTGGCCGCCCGAGTCTGTGAAGCGTTCCCCGACACCTTTACCCTGTCGGACAGCCGCCGGACCACCGGTAATCCGGTGCGCACCGAGCTGTTCCTCGAGACATCGCGACCTGCCCTGGCCGGTCGCAAGGCGCGTTTGCTGATCCTGGGCGGAAGTCTGGGCGCAGAACCGTTGAACAAGTTGCTGCCTGAAGCCCTGTCGCAAGTCGCTGCCGATTTGCGTCCGGAAGTGTTCCATCAGGCCGGCAAAAACCACGATGAAGTGACTGCAGAGCGTTATCGCGCGGCTGGCGTCGAGGCGCAGGTGCAGCCCTTCATCAAAGACATGGCCCAAGCCTACAGCTGGGCCGACCTGGTGGTATGTCGCGCAGGCGCGCTGACCATCAGTGAACTGGCCGCCGCCGGTCTGCCCTCGATGCTGGTGCCTTTGCCTCATGCCATCGACGATCACCAGACCCGCAACGCCGAATATTTGGCCCGTGAAGGCGCAGCCTTCCTGATGCCACAAAGAACGACTGGCGCAGCGGATCTTGCCGCTCGCCTGACAGAGGTCCTGATGCAACCACAACGACTCAACGAAATGGCTACCGCGGCACGCCGCCTGGCCAAACCCGATGCCACCCGTAACGTGGTCGATAGCTGCCTGGAGGTGGCCCATGGTTGAGAGTCAGAAAGCCATGCCGCAACCGGAAATGCGCCGCATCCGTCGCATCCACTTCGTCGGTATCGGCGGTGTGGGCATGTGCGGGATTGCCGAAGTGCTGCTGAACCTGGGTTATGCCGTGTCCGGTTCCGACCTGAAGGCTTCGCCGGTGACTGAACGCCTGGAGTCCTTCGGCGCGCAGATCTTCATCGGCCATCGCGCCGAGAACGCCGCGGCCGCCGACGTGCTGGTGGTGTCGAGCGCCGTGAACACGTCCAACCCGGAAGTCGCTACCGCGCTGGAACGCCGTATCCCGGTGGTGCCGCGTGCAGAGATGCTGGCTGAGCTGATGCGTTATCGCCACGGTATCGCCGTTGCCGGTACCCACGGCAAAACCACGACCACCAGCCTGATCGCTTCGGTGTTCGCCGCCGGTGGCCTGGACCCGACATTCGTGATCGGTGGCCGCCTTAATGCCGCGGGCACCAATGCCCAGCTTGGCACCAGCCGCTACCTGATCGCCGAAGCCGACGAAAGCGACGCCAGCTTCCTGCACTTGCAGCCGCTGGTGGCCGTGGTCACCAACATCGACGCCGATCACATGGCGACCTACGACGGCGACTTCAACAAACTGAAGAAAACCTTCGTCGAGTTCCTCCACAACCTGCCGTTCTATGGCCTGGCCGTGGTGTGCCTGGACGATCCGGTGGTGCGTGAAATCCTCCCGCAGGTCAAGCGTCCGACCGTTACTTACGGCTTCGGCGAAGACTGCGACGTGCGCGCCATCAACGTGCGCCAGCAAGGCATGCAGACCTTCTTCACCGTACTGCGTCCCGACCGCGAGCCACTGGATGTTTCGGTGAACATGCCGGGCAACCACAACGTATTGAATGCCCTTGCGACCATCTGCATCGCCACCGACGAAGGCGTCAGCGATGAAGCCATCGTCCAGGGCCTGTCCGGGTTCCAGGGGGTCGGCCGACGCTTCCAGGTCTACGGCGAACTGCCGGTGGACGGCGGCAATGTGATGCTGGTCGATGACTACGGTCACCACCCGACGGAAGTCGCGGCCGTGATCAAGGCCGTACGCGGTGGCTGGCCGGAGCGCCGCCTGGTGATGGTCTACCAGCCGCACCGTTACAGCCGCACCCGTGACCTGTACGACGATTTCGTCAATGTGCTGGCCGACGCCAACGTACTGCTGCTGATGGAAGTCTATCCGGCCGGCGAAGAGCCGATTCCGGGCGCCGACAGCCGCAAGCTGTGCAACAGCATCCGTCAGCGTGGCCAGCTCGACCCGATCTACATCGAGCGTGGCGTTGACCTCGCGCCAGTGGTCAAGCCGCTGCTGCGCGCCGGCGACATCCTGCTGTGCCAGGGCGCCGGCGATATCGGCGGTCTCGCACCAAAACTGTTGAAAAGTGAGTTGTTCGCCGGTGCCGTTGCCGCGCCGGAGAAGGGGAAGTTGAAATGACTGTTGCCTACGCCAACCTGGTCTCCACGATCGCGCCGAAAGACTTCGGCCGCGTCGCCGTGCTGTTCGGCGGCAAGAGCGCCGAGCGTGAGGTCTCCCTGAAGTCGGGTAACGCCGTTCTGGACGCGCTGCAAAGCGCCGGTGTGGACGCGTTCGGCCTCGACGTGGGCGATGACCTACTGCAGCGTCTGCTCAACGAAAAAATCGACCGCGCCTTCATCATCCTCCACGGCCGTGGCGGTGAAGACGGCAGCATGCAGGGCCTGCTCGAATGCCTGGGCATTCCGTACACCGGCAGCGGCATCCTGGCTTCCGCCCTGGCCATGGACAAACTGCGCACCAAGCAGGTCTGGCACAGCCTGGGCATTCCAACCCCACGTCACGCGGTACTGAGCAGCGAGGCCGATTGTATTTCGGCGGCGACGGAACTGGGCTTCCCTTTGATCGTCAAACCGGCCCATGAAGGTTCAAGTATCGGTATGGCCAAAGTGAGTTCCGCGTCCGAATTGATCGACGCATGGAAGGCGGCCAGTACCTACGATTCGCAAGTGTTGGTCGAGCAATGGATTCACGGTCCGGAGTTCACCATCGCCACCCTGCGTGACCAGGTGTTGCCACCGATTGCCCTGGGCACCACGCACAGCTTCTACGACTACGACGCCAAGTACATCGCCAACGATACCCAGTACCGCATTCCGTGCGGTCTGGACAGCGCCAAGGAAAAGGAACTCATGGACCTCACGGCGAAAGCCTGTGAAGCGCTGGGTATCGCCGGTTGGGGCAGGGCAGACGTGATGCAGGACGCCGACGGGCAGTTCTGGTTCCTGGAAGTCAACACCGCACCGGGCATGACCGATCACAGCCTGGTGCCGATGGCGGCCCGTGCCGCCGGTCTGGATTTCCAGCAACTGGTTCTGGCCATTCTGGCCGAGAGCGTTGTCGGCAAGACTGCCGGTAACCAAGAGTCGACGAGAGGTTAAGGCCATGCAAGGCGCTCAGCTCAGACATCAGCCCACCGCACCGATCGGCCGCAAGCCGGTACCGCGGGGTGCCAGCCGAATGGTGGCCAAAGAGCCGATGTCCGCGCGCCTGCCGAAAGCCAACTTCGGTTTTCTCAAAGCGTTGTTCTGGCCGGTACTGCTGGTGGCTTTGGGGTTCGGTACTTACGAAGGCGCGACACGGTTGTTGCCGTATGCCGACAGGCCGATCACCAGGATCAACGTGCAGGGCGACCTGAGTTACATCAGCCAGCAAGCGGTGCAGCAGCGGATCGCCCCCTACGTGGCGTCGAGCTTCTTCACCATCGACCTGGCGAGCATGCGCACCGAGCTGGAACAGATGCCATGGATTGCCCACGCCGAAGTGCGCAGGGTGTGGCCGGATCAAGTGGTGATCCGCCTGGAAGAACAACTGCCCGTGGCCCGTTGGGGCGACGAGTCGCTGTTGAACAACCAGGGCCAGGCCTTCACCCCGCGCGAGCTGGCGAACTATGAACACCTGCCACAGCTGTTCGGCCCACAGCGGGCTCAGCAGCAAGTGATGCAGCAATACCAGGTACTGAGCCAGATGCTCAGGCCGCTGGGCTTCTCGATTGCACGCCTCGAACTGCGTGATCGCGGCAGCTGGTTCCTGACCACCGGCCCCGGCAGTGCGGGTCCCGGGATAGAACTGCTGCTGGGACGCGGCAACCAGGTGGAAAAGATGCGCCGTTTCATCGCCATCTATGACAAGACGCTCAAAGAACAGATTACGAACATTGCGCGCATCGATCTGCGCTACGCCAACGGCCTCGCTGTTGGCTGGCGGGAACCTGTAGCGCCCACGGCAGCCCAACCCGCTGTCGCGAAGAATTAAGAAGAGGCAGGACCCATGGCAAACGTGCAAAGCGGCAAAATGATCGTCGGTCTCGATATCGGCACCTCCAAGGTGGTGGCGCTGGTGGGCGAGGTCGCGGACGACGGCACGCTGGAAATCGTCGGGATCGGCACCCATCCGTCCCGTGGCCTGAAAAAAGGCGTGGTGGTGAACATCGAGTCCACCGTGCAATCGATCCAGCGCGCCATCGAAGAAGCGCAGCTGATGGCTGGTTGCCGCATTCACTCGGCGTTCGTCGGCGTGGCCGGTAATCACATCCGCAGCCTGAACTCCCACGGCATCGTGGCGATTCGTGATCGCGAAGTCAGCTCGGCGGACCTTGAGCGCGTGCTCGACGCGGCCCAGGCCGTGGCGATCCCGGCTGACCAGCGCGTGCTGCACACCCTGCCGCAGGATTACGTAATCGATAACCAGGAAGGCGTCCGCGAACCGCTGGGCATGTCCGGCGTACGTCTGGAAGCCAAGGTCCACGTGGTCACCTGCGCCGTCAACGCCGCACAGAACATTGAAAAATGCGTGCGCCGCTGCGGTCTGGAAATCGACGACATCATTCTCGAGCAACTGGCTTCCGCGTACTCGGTACTGACCGATGACGAGAAAGAGCTGGGCGTGTGCCTGGTGGACATCGGTGGCGGTACTACCGACATCGCGATCTTCACCGAAGGCGCGATCCGTCACACCGCGGTGATCCCGATTGCCGGTGACCAGGTGACCAACGACATCGCCATGGCGTTGCGCACTCCGACCCAGTACGCCGAAGAAATCAAGATCCGCTACGCCTGTGCCCTGGCCAAACTGGCCGGTGCCGGTGAAACCATCAAGGTGCCAAGCGTTGGCGACCGTCCACCGCGTGAGCTGTCCCGCCAGGCCTTGGCCGAAGTGGTCGAGCCGCGCTACGACGAACTGTTCACGCTGATCCAGGCCGAACTGCGCCGCAGTGGCTACGAAGACCTGATCCCGGCCGGCATCGTGCTGACCGGCGGTACGTCGAAGATGGAAGGCGCTACCGAACTGGCCGAGGAAATCTTCCACATGCCGGTGCGCCTGGGCGTGCCTCACGGCGTGAAAGGTCTGGATGACGTGGTACGCAACCCGATCTATTCCACCGGCGTCGGCCTGTTGATGTACGGCCTGCAGAAGCAGTCCGACGGCATCTCGTTCTCGGGCATCGGCAGTCGCGACAGCTACAGCAACGAAGAGCCACAGGCTCCGCTGCTGGACCGCCTGAAGAAGTGGGTCCAGGGCAATTTCTGAAGATTTACCGCAATACCGTTACACCGAAGCACGCAGTAGGCGAAAAAACTAGAGAATGTAAAGGAGAGGGAAAATGTTCGAACTCGTAGACAACATCCCCGCAAGCCCGGTAATCAAAGTTATCGGTGTCGGCGGTGGCGGCGGCAACGCTGTCAACCATATGGTCAAGAGCAACATCGAAGGCGTCGAATTCATCTGCGCCAACACCGATGCTCAAGCGCTGAAAAACATCGGCGCGCGGACCATCCTGCAACTGGGCACCGGCGTGACCAAGGGCCTGGGCGCTGGCGCCAACCCTGAAGTCGGCCGTCAAGCCGCTCTGGAAGACCGTGAGCGCATTGCCGAAGTGCTGGCCGGCACCAACATGGTGTTCATCACTACTGGCATGGGCGGCGGTACCGGTACCGGTGCTGCGCCGATCATCGCCGAAGTGGCCAAGGAAATGGGCATCCTGACCGTTGCGGTCGTGACCCGTCCGTTCCCGTTCGAAGGCCGCAAGCGTATGCAGATCGCCGACGAAGGCATCCGCATGCTCTCCGAAAGCGTCGACTCGTTGATCACCATTCCCAACGAGAAGCTGCTGACCATCCTCGGTAAAGACGCCAGCCTGCTGTCGGCTTTCGCCAAGGCAGACGATGTACTGGCCGGTGCCGTCCGCGGTATCTCCGACATCATCAAGCGTCCGGGCATGATCAACGTCGACTTCGCCGACGTGCGTACCGTGATGAGTGAAATGGGCATGGCGATGATGGGCACTGGCTGCGCCAGCGGTCCGAACCGTGCACGTGAAGCGACCGAAGCGGCCATTCGCAACCCGCTGCTGGAAGACGTGAACCTGCAAGGCGCTCGCGGCATCCTGGTGAACATTACCGCCGGTCCGGATCTGTCCCTGGGTGAATACTCCGACGTGGGTAGCATCATCGAGGCATTCGCCTCCGAGCACGCGATGGTCAAGGTCGGTACCGTTATCGATCCGGACATGCGCGACGAGCTGCACGTGACTGTCGTTGCCACAGGTCTGGGCGCTAAAATCGAGAAGCCTGTGAAGGTCATCGACAACACCGTTCACACTTCGATGGCTGCACAGCCACAACAACAGGCCCCTGTTCGTCAGGAAGCTCCAGCGGTGAACTACCGTGACCTGGACCGTCCGACCGTCATGCGCAACCAGGCTCAGGCCGGTGCTGCGACTGCCGCGAAGATGAATCCGCAAGATGATCTGGACTACCTGGACATCCCGGCTTTCCTGCGTCGTCAGGCCGATTGATGGAATGTATCAGGGCTATGAAGGTGATTGGTGTTCAGCAAAGGCGTGGTCTGCTATCATCGCCAGCCTTTGTTGATACCAGTTCGCAATTTGCGCTGAAGCGGCCCAAGCCATGATTAAACAACGCACACTGAAAAATATTATCCGTGCCACAGGTGTAGGCCTGCACTCCGGGGAGAAGGTCTACCTGACCCTCAAGCCTGCGCCTGTCGACACTGGCATTGTGTTTTGTCGCGCTGACCTCGACCCTGTGGTGCAAATTCCTGCCCGCGCGGAAAACGTCGGTGAAACCACTATGTCGACCACGCTGATAAATGGCGACGTCAAAGTGGACACGGTAGAGCACTTGCTCTCGGCCATGGCTGGCCTGGGCATCGATAACGCCTACGTCGAGCTCTCCGCGTCCGAAGTCCCGATCATGGATGGTAGCGCTGGACCCTTCGTATTCCTGATTCAATCGGCAGGCCTGGAAGAACAGGACGCCGCCAAGAAATTCATCCGCATCCTGCGTGAAGTGACAGTGGAAGACGGCGACAAGCGCGCCACTTTCGTCCCTTTCGAAGGGTTCAAGGTGAGCTTCGAGATCGATTTCGATCACCCGGTTTTCCGGGACCGCACCCAAAGTGCAAGCGTGGATTTTTCCAGCACTTCGTTCGTAAAAGAAGTCAGCCGCGCCCGTACTTTCGGTTTCATGAGTGATATCGAGTACCTGCGCAAGCACAACCTCGCACTCGGCGGCAGCGTTGAAAACGCTATTGTGGTCGACGCCGATGGCGTACTGAACGAAGACGGCCTTCGCTATGAAGACGAATTCGTGAAGCACAAGATTCTCGATGCAATTGGTGACCTCTACCTGCTGGGCAATAGCCTGATTGGTGAGTTCAAGGGCTTCAAGTCCGGCCACGCACTGAACAACCAGCTGCTGCGCAAGTTGATTGAGCAGACAGATGCCTGGGAAGTCGTGACGTTCGAAGACGCCAGCACTGCACCGATCTCTTACATGCGCCCGGTTGCGGCCGTGTAAGCAAAAAACCTCTCTAGTTTTTAAAGGCTACCTTCGGGTGGCCTTTTTTTATGTCCGAAGTTTGTAGTGCCTGGGCTGGCCTCATCGCGAGCAAGCTCGCTCCCACAGTTGATTGCATTCCCCTGTGGGAGCGAGCTTGCTCGCGATGGCGTCCTCCCATCCAATGAAAATCCTATTCGACACAAACCACCCGGTTACGCCCCCCTTCCTTGGCCTGATACAGCGCCTTGTCGGCACTGAACAGCAATTGCTCCAGGTTGATATCGCTGGCCGCCGTCCAGGTGGCAATACCGATACTCACACTCATCGGCGGTCCACCGACGTCCACCAGTGGCAGTTTCTGCACCGCCTCGCGGATGTGCTCGGCGATCTGCTTCGCGCCTTCACTGTCAGTTTCGGCCAGGATCACCGAAAACTCCTCGCCGCCATAGCGAGCCACCAGATCCGTCGGGCGATGGACATTGGCGCGCAGGACCCCGGCCAACGCCCGCAAGGCTTCGTCGCCGGCCTGATGCCCGTGCCGGTCATTGAAGGCCTTGAAGTGATCGGCATCGATCATCAGCAACGACAACGGCCTGCCACTGCGCTGCGCACGAAACCATTCATGGCGCAGGGTCTGATCAAGGGATCGACGGTTGGCCACGCCGGTCAAGGCATCGGTGGCCGCCAGTTGCGCCAATTCCTGCTCGGCACTTTGGCGCCGTCGCAGCTCGCGGCAGAGCAGCCAGGTCAGCCACAACAGGCCGATGCACAAGACCCCTGTTGCACCGCTGATCACATAGGCCGTGCGGTTCCAGGTGGCGAACACTTCGTCGATGGAAAGGGCCACGATGACGGTCAGCGGCAGATTGCCGACCCGGGTAAAGGTGTACAGGCGCCGTTGATGATCGACACTCGACACGCTTTCAAAGGTACCACTGCGCTCGCGCAGCATGCGTGCGACGTTGGGACGGCTGGAGAAGCTTTTGCCGATGGCGTTTTGCTCCCGGTACGGTTTCTGCGCCAGGAGGATCCCGTCATCGTTAATGATGCCCAGCGTACTGCCGTTGCCGATGTCGAGGCTGTTGAACAGTTGGTCGAAGTAGCTCATGCGCATCGACGCCACCGCGACCCCCACAAACTCACCCGTGGGCGAAGAAATGCGCCGGCTGAAACTGATGCGCCATTCGTCGCTGTCATCGCAGTCGCAGCGTGGCTTGAACGGTCGGCTGATAAACATGCCGGTGTCGTGATTGAAGGCATGGGCCAGGAAATAATCGCGGTCAGCGAAGTTGCCCGGTTTCGGTTCGATCAATGATGAGTCGGCCAGCACGTCGCCGTGCTTGTCCAGCAGCAGGATGTCGCCCTTGTAGCGCGCAGTGGTGGAGCGGTCGAACAGCACCAGATGACGGATCTGCGGTGCAACCTGTTTAAGGTCGTCCCGTTGGGCGGCGGCGATCAGGCCCTGCAAGGTCAAGTCATAGAGCTCGACCGTACGCAGGACATCGGTATCGATCAGTTGCGCAATGGTGGTCGCGCTGCGTGTGGCGGTCTGCTGGGCGTAGGCGTGTTCGCGGATCAGCAGGAAAGTGACGATGCACAGGATCGAGATGACGGTCAGGGTACTGCCGAAGATCACCATGATCTCGGGTCGCCCGGTCGGGCCTTGAAAATGTGCAGTGCGGCTTGCGGTCATAGGGCTGACGTTCGCTAAAGGGACGCTCTAAGCGTAGTTGCATAAACGTAGCAGCCGAGTGAATCGTTCCCGTTGCTCGAACGATTGATCCTGGGTGTGGGCGTCAGTGACTTTCGTTGCGCAAATTGCAATGAAGGCCGAGTCGCCACTATAAAAAAAGCCGCTGACAGCAGCGGCTTTGAAGACAACTTCTCAAAGGGAAGAGCCGATGAAAAGTGTCGAGGGAAACGGGAGTGATCGGTGCGGATCAGCTGTCTTTCTCGGCCAGTGGCTGGGCCTGGATGCTGGATGCCTGCGGGGCTTGGGAGTCTTGAGCAGCCTTGGCCGTCATCTCGATCTGATGCTCTTCGAACGTTGCAGCGCGTGCGGCGTTATGCGCGACGAAAGTCTGCGATTCTTCCGCCATCGCCAATGGCGACAGGAACAAAGAGGACAAAACGAAAGCGCTGGCAATACCCATACTGTTGGACATTTTTAAAACCTTCTTGCTTGGCAAGTGCTGTTTGGTGCGGGCAAAGATAAGGATATGAGGCGAGGGGAAAAAGAGCGGATTCATGAAAGGACTGTTGCGCTTATGGCAATAGTTGATTGGCCGCTTATATGTGTTCAACCCAATCCAATGTGGGAGCGAGCTTGCTCGCGATAGCATCACCTCGGTTCAGAAGTTGCACCGAGTCGCCTGCATCGCGAGCAAGCTCGCTCCCACAAAGGAGAGGGTTTCAGACGGGAAGATGAATCCCGAAAGTATTCATCCCATGATCACTGCGCACGAACACATCGCCGCCATGCATCAACGCAATTGCCTTGACGATGGCCAGCCCCAGACCGTGATTGTGGCCGCTGTTGCTACGCGACGCATCGACCCGGTAGAAGCGTTCGAACAGGCGCGGCAGATGTTCGTTGGCAATCGGCGAACCCGGGTTGGCGACGCCGATGCTGACTTGATGCTCCTGGGTTTCGATCCGCACTTGAATCACCTGTCCGGGCGCGGTGTGCTGCACCGCATTATTCAGCAAGTTGATCAATGCCCGGCGCAGATGGGCGATCTCGATGCGCACCTGCGCGTCACCACTGACCTCAACCTGGACCTGAGCGTCTTCGAGAATGAAATCCAGATATTCCAGGGTCGTGGCCACCTCGTCGGCCAGCGAGGTTGAGGTGAGCTTGGTCGCCTTGCTGCCCTGATCGGCGCTGGCGAGAAACAGCATGTCGTTGATGATCGAGCGCAGTCGCTCAAGCTCTTCGAGGTTCGATTGCAGCACTTCGAAGTAATGCTCGGCGGAGCGCCCGCGGGTCAATGCGACCTGGGTCTGGCCGATCAGATTGGTCAGTGGCGAGCGCAGTTCGTGGGCGACATCGGCGTTGAATGACTCAAGGCGCGAGTAGGCTTGCTCGACCCGTTCCAGGGTCGAATTGAACGAGCTGGCGAATTGATCGAGTTCCGGCGGCAACGGTGACAATCGCAAGCGCCCCGAGCGCAACGGCGGGGCCAGGCGCTGGGCTTCCTGGGACAGTTTGATCAGCGGCTTGAGCCCGATCCGCGCCACCCAATAACCCAGTGCCGAGGCCAGCAGCACACCGACAATCGCCAGGCTGATCAGCGCGACCAGCAGGTGATGCTGGGTATGGAAAAACGTTTCGGTGTCGATGGCGATCATGAAGCGCAACGCTGGGCGCTGGTCCTTGGCCGGGAACTCGCTGACCAGCACTTTCAGCGGATACGGGTGCTCCGGCAGATGCATGTCGCGCGTACCCAGCGGGCCTTGGGCAAAGGCACGGATCTGCGAGGTCAGGTTGCCGTATTCGTAGTGTGGATCGCCGCTGATGATCCAGAAACTGATGCGCTTGTCTTCTTCGCTCAGCAGGTTGAGCTTGTTGTTGATCTTCACCCAGTGCTCTGGCGTGCCGTAACGGCCGACCGTGGATTCGAGCACGCTGTAGCGCGCATCGAGTTCGGCTTCTGGCAGCAGGCCCAGGCCCTTGTCGACCTGCTGGTACAGCGCCCAGCCAATCAGCAGGAACACCAGCAGCGCCACCAGCGTGAACATTGCGCTCAGACGCAGGGCGATGGAATTACTGGACACCACGGCTCTCCAGCACATAACCCATGCCACGAATGGTGTGCAGCAGTTTCTCTTCGAACGGCCCGTCGAGCTTGGCCCGCAGGCGTTTGATCGCGACTTCGACGACGTTGGCGTCGCTGTCGAAATTGATGTCCCAGACCATCTCGGCAATGGCGGTTTTCGAGAGGATTTCACCCTGGCGCCGGGCCAGTACACTGAGCAGCGAGAACTCCTTGGCGGTCAGGTCCAGGCGTGTACCGGCGCGGGTGGCCTTGCGGCTGATCAAATCTATCCACAGGTCGGCGATGCTCACTTGCACCGGTTCATGACCGCCGCTGCGCCGGGTCAGCGCTTGCAGGCGTGCCACCAGTTCAAGGAAGGAAAACGGTTTGCCCAGATAGTCATCGGCGCCTTCACGCAAGCCCTTGATGCGGTCTTCCACACGCTCGCGGGCGGTGAGCATGATCACCGGGGTTTGCTTGCGCGCACGCAGGGCGCGCAACACACCGAAGCCGTCGAGGCCCGGTAGCATGACGTCGAGGACGATCACCGCGTAGTCGCTCTCTAGCGCAAGGTGCAGACCTTCCACACCATCGCGGGCCAGATCCACGGTGAAACCCTGTTCCGTCAGGCCGCGATGTAGATAATCCGCGGTTTTTTCTTCGTCTTCGATAATCAGAACGCGCATGACCCCGCCTCAGTCTGTGGTCGCCAGCACCGGTTCTGGCGCAGGTTTAGGTCGATGGAATAGCCGCTCAAGCCACAAGTATATGACCGGTGTGGTGAACAGCGTCAGCGCCTGGCTCACCAGCAAACCGCCGACCACCGCGATCCCCAGGGGCTGGCGCAGCTCGGCACCGGTGCCATAGCCGAGCATCAACGGCAGAGCGCCGAGCAGGGCGGCGAGGGTGGTCATGATGATCGGCCGGAACCGTGTGATGCAGGCCTTGAAAATTGCGTCCTCGGGCGACATTCCGCCATTGCGCTGCGCTTCGAGGGCGAAGTCGATCATCAGGATGCCGTTCTTCTTGACGATACCGATCAACAGCACCAGTCCGATCAAGGCCATGATGGAAAAGTCCTGGCCGCAAATCCACAGCATGATCACCGCGCCGAGGCCCGCCGAAGGTAAGGTCGAAATGATCGTCAGCGGGTGCACGAAGCTCTCGTAGAGCACGCCGAGAATGATGTACACCGCCAACAGCGCCGCAAGGATCAGCCATGGCTGGCTGGCCAGCGAGCTCTGGAACGCCTGGGCCGCGCCCTGGAAATTACCGCTGATGGCGGTCGGCATGCCGATGTCGGCCTTGGCCTGGTTGAGCATGATCACCGCATCGCCCAGTGCCACGCCGGGGGCCAGGTTGAACGACAGGTTGGCGGCGGGGAACATCCCGTCATGGGCGATGGACAGCGGGCCGACAGTCGGCGCATCGAACCTGGCCAGGGCCGACAGCGGCACCATTTCCCCGCTCAGGGGCGAGCGCAGGTAGAAGTAGTTGAGGCTTTCGGCCTTGCCGCGCTGCTTTGTATCCAGTTCCAGGATCACGTTGTACTGGTTGATCTGGGTCTGGAATTCATTGACCTGACGCTGGCCGAAAGCATCGTACAGGGCTTCGTCGACGTCACTGGCGGTGAGGCCGAAACGTGCAGCGGCGCTACGGTCGATGCTGATGTGGGTGATGCTGCCGCCCAGTTGCAGGTCGTTGGAAATATCGCGGAACGCCGGGTTGCTGCGCAGTTTTTCCGTCAAGCGTTGGGTCCAGGTACTGAGGGTCGCACCGTCGTTGCTCTTGAGCACGTATTGGTACTGGGCGCGGCTCGGGCCGGAGCTGAGGTTGATGTCTTGCCCTGCACGCAGGTACAGGACGATGCCCGGGACTTTCATCAGTTGCGGGCGAATCCGGTCAATGAATTCGCTGGCCGAAACATCACGGTCGCCGCGTTTTTTAAGGGCGATCCAGAAGCGACCGTTAGCGATGGTCTGGTTGCTGCCCGAGACGCCGACCGAGTGGGAAAATGCTTGAACCGCAGGATCAGCGGCGACGATTTCGGCCATCACCAGGTGTTTTTTCACCATGTCGCCGTAGGAAATATCCGCAGCTGCTTCGGTGGTACCGAGAACAAAGCCAGTGTCCTGAATCGGGAAGAAACCTTTAGGGATAAAGATGTACCCGGCGACCGCCAACCCCAGGGACAAACCGAACACGCCGATCATCAATTTCTGGTGGGCGAGGGCACGGCGCAGGCCTTTTTCGTACCACGTCAACAGGCGCTCACCGAACCCCGGTTTGTCGTGGGCATGATGCACGGGCGCGCGCATGAACAGCGCAGCGAGGGTCGGTGCCAACGTCAGCGAAACCACCACCGAAATCATGATGGTGGAGGTGGCGGTCAGGGCGAATTCCTTGAACAGTCGGCCGACCACACCGCCCATGAACAGCAGTGGAATGAACGCCGCCACCAGCGAGAAACTGATCGACACCACGGTAAATCCGATCTCGCCGGCGCCCTTGATCGCCGCCTCGCGCATGCCGTCGCCGGCCTCCAGATGCCGGTGAATGTTCTCCACCACCACGATCGCATCGTCCACCACAAAGCCCACGGCGACCACGATCGCCACCAGCGTGAGGTTGTTCAGGCTGAAGCCCATGACGTACATCAGCGCAAAGCTGGCGATCAGCGACACACCGAGCACTGCCGACACGATCAGCGTGGCCGACAGTTGGCGCAGGAACAGCGCCATCACCGCCACCACCAGCATCACAGCGATCATCAAGGTGATTTCCACCTCGTGCAGCGAGGCGCGGATGGTCTGGGTGCGGTCGATCAACACCTTGACCTGCACCGAGGCGGGCAACATCGCTTGCAGCGCCGGCAGCGCGGCCTGAATGCGATCCACGGTCTCGACGATGTTGGCGCCTGGCTGGCGGAAAATCACAAGGTTCACGCCCGGTTGCGAACCCGCCCAGGCCTGAACGTAGGCATCTTCCGAACCGTTGACGACTTTCGCGACATCCTTGAGGTGAACCGGTGCACCGTCCTTGTAGGAAACGATCAACTGGCTGTATTCGTCGGGGTGGAACAACTGGTCGTTGGTCGACAGGGTTGAAATGCTTGATTCGCCGTACAGCGCCCCTTTGGCCAGGTTGAGGCTGGTCTGCTGGATCGCCAGGCGAATGTCCGCCAGAGTCAGGCCGATGGCGGCGAGTTTGTCGGCGGACACCTGGACACGGATCGCCGGACGCTGCTGACCGGTGATGACGACCTGGCCTACACCGTCCACCTGACTGAGCTGACGGGACAACAGGGTTTCCGTCAGGTCGCTGAGCTCAGGGCCAGGCATCAGCGAGGAGTTGACGCTGAGGATCAGCACCGGGCTGTCGGCCGGGTTGACCTTGCGCCAGGTCGGCAGGTTCGGCATGTCCTTGGGCAGTTTGCCCGCGGCGGTGTTGATCGCCGCCTGCACTTCCTGGGCGGCGGTGTCGATGCTCTTGTCGAGGGTGAATTGCAGGGTCAGGTTGGTCGAGCCCAGTGCACTGCTCGAGGTCATCTGGGTTACGCCGGGAATGGCACTGAATTGCACTTCAAGGGGCGTGGCCACCGAGGAAGCCATGGTTTCCGGGCTGGCGCCGGGCAGTTGCGCGGCCACCTGGATGGTCGGGAATTCTGCCTCCGGCAACGGCGCTACCGGCAGGCGCGGAAACGCGATGACACCCAGCAGCACCAGGGCGAACGTCAGCAGGACCGTGGCCACCGGGTGGTCGATGCACCAGGCTGAAATCGAACCATGGCCCTTCATTGCGCCGCCTCCGATCGCACCACCTGAGGTGGCTCGGTCAGCACTTGCACAGTAGCGCCGGGCTTGAGCCGCGACTGACCATCGCTGACCAGTACATCACCCGGCTTCACACCCTTGATGATGTCCTGGCCGCTGCCTTGATAGACCATCTGCACCTGCACGGCTTCGACCTTGTCCCCATTGACCCGGTACACGAAGTGCTGGTCGAGGCCGCGTTGTACGACTGTCGGCGGCACCACCAGCGCATCTTTATCCAGGGCTGTCTGAATCTTTACCGTCACCAGCAGGCCCGGCCAGAGTTTCTGTGCGTCGTTGTCGAATTCGGCTTTGGCGCGGATGGTGCCGGTGTTGGCGTTGATCTGGTTGTCGATCAGGGTCAGGTGACCTTCGCCGAGCAGGTTGCCGGTTTCGCCGTCGGTGTCGGCCCCGATGTAGGCCTTGACCCGGGCGTGCTGTGGGTCGTTGATCAGGCCTTGCAGGGTCGGCAGCATTTGCTGCGGCAGGGAGAATTCCACAGCGATCGGGTCGATCTGGGTCACGGTGAACAGGCCTTGGGTGTCGGTCATGCGCAGGAAGTTGCCTTCGTCGACGGTACGAATGCCGACACGACCGCTGACCGGGGAGCGAATTTGTGTGTAGGAAAGCTGTACCTCGGCGGAGTCAATCGAGGCCTGGTTACCTTGGGCGGTGGCCTTGAGCTG
Organism: Pseudomonas sp. BF-B-30; assembly: GCF_019956305.1. Classification (NCBI taxonomy): domain Bacteria; kingdom Pseudomonadati; phylum Pseudomonadota; class Gammaproteobacteria; order Pseudomonadales; family Pseudomonadaceae; genus Pseudomonas; species Pseudomonas sp. BF-B-30. Next base: position 127,596 of record NZ_JAHBDG010000077.1, read on the forward strand.
GTTGACCAGGGCTTGTTGCTGGTCGTAAGTCTGCTTGGACACGCCATCGTCGACACTCAACAGCTTGTAGCGCTTGAGGTTGACCAGCGCCACTTGCAGTTGCGCCTGGCTTTCGCCCAGTTGTGCCCGGGCCTGGTCGAGGCTGGCGCGGATCGACCGGTCGTCGATGGTGGCCAGCAGATCACCTTTTTTCACCAGTTGGCCTTCTTTGACCAGCAATCTGGTGAGGATGCCGTCGATTTGCGGGCGGACCACGACGCTGTGCAGGGACAGTACCGAACCGATGCCGCTGACGTAGCGCGGTACGTCTTTTTCGGCGACGGCGACCACGCGCACCGGGATGGCGGTGGGGGTGGCGAGTTTGGCCTTGGCCGGTTTGGTGGCGTACCACAGGCCCAGCGCTGCCAGGACGATCAGAAGGGCGACGAGCAGGGCGGATTTTTTCTGGATTCGCATGCGAGTGGGGCGCCGGGGCTGGGTGGTCGGTAGGTGGGTAAGGTAGTTTCCTTTATAAACCTGTTTGCTGGTCAGGAGGGTGACGGCTAACTGACGGCGCTGTCAGTTTGCGGTTTGGTTTGGTCTTGGCGGCCTCTGGGCCGACCATGTTGTGGGTGACCGTGTGCATATCCGTTTCTTCGGTCACGGCGGCTATCGGTTCCGCCCTTACGGCGGGTCACTTGGAAAAGCCCCAAGTAACCAAGGGCTCTTGCCCCTGACGTTCGGCCCTTCGCTTAGGCTCAGGGTGCCCTCGCTCCGGTCCTGCTCCGTGGGCCCGCCGCCATCGGCCATCCATGGCCGGGGGCGGCTAACCCGGCATCCATGCCGGGTTGCCCACTCCGCAGAACCTGCGCTCAGCCTCTCGAGGGGGCGTGTACCGCAAAAGCAAAAGCGAGGCGGCCTACCGGCCGGCCTGATTTTCCTGACCGTGCATAATTCAAAATGTGGGAGCGGGCTTGCTCGCGAAGGCGGCCTGACAGCCGGCCAATTTCTGGCAGATTGATGCAAATCCAACTGTGGGAGCGAGCCTGCTCGCGAAAGCGGTGTATCTGCTCACAGAGATTTGAATGTGAGTACGCCATCGTGAACAGGCTCGCTCCCACAAGGGATCAATCTGATATGAGCCGGGCTCGGGCATCCATCAATTCGCCACCCGAACCCCACCCAGACTCCCGCTCAATTCATACGCCGCCAATTCCGCCTGATGCGCCGCCAGCAATTCAGGCAACGATCCACGCAAATACTCGACCCAGGTCTTGATCTTCGCATCCAGGTACTGGCGCGACGGGTAGATCGCATACAGGTTCAGTTCCTGGGAGCGGTAGTTGGGCATCACGCGCACCAGTGTGCCGTTGCGCAGGCCCTCTATCGCGGCGTACAGCGGCAGCACCCCAACGCCCATGCCGCTGATGATCGCGGTTTTCATCGCGTCGGCGGAGTTCACCAGGAAGGGTGAGCTGTTGATGGTGACCATTTCCTGGCCATCAGGGCCGTCGAAGGCCCATTTCTCCAGCGGAATCACCGGGCTGACCAGGCGCAGGCAGGCGTGGTTGAGCAGGTCGCTGGGTTTTTGTGCGCAGCCGTTGGCTTTGACGTAGGCCGGCGAGGCGCAAACGATGCTGTAGGTAATGCCCAGGCGCTGGGAGACGAAACCCGAGTCTGGCAGTTCGCTGGCGAGGACGATGGACACGTCGTAACCCTCGTCGAGCAGGTCCGGCACGCGGTTGGCCATGGTCAGGTCGAAGGTCACGTCCGGGTGGGTCTTGCGGTAGCGGGCGATGGCGTCGATCACGAAGTGCTGGCCGATGCCGGTCATGGTGTGCACTTTCAGTTGCCCGGCCGGGCGTGCGTGGGCGTCGCTGGCCTCGGCTTCGGCTTCTTCGACGTAGGCCAGGATCTGTTCGCAGCGCAACAGGTAGCGCTTGCCGGCTTCGGTCAGGGCGATGCGGCGGGTCGTTCGGTTGAGCAGGCGGGTTTGCAGGTGGGCTTCCAGGTTGGAGACCGCGCGCGAGACGTTGGCCGTGGTGGTGTCCAGTTGCACGGCGGCGGCGGTGAAGCTGCCGGCTTCGGCCACGTAACTGAAGGCGCGCATGTTTTGCAAAGTGTCCATGGGGGGCTCTCGTGTGCGATGGCAAATTGTGACACGAAGTTTCAGAGTCTGAGACCCCAGACTTAAGGATTATCTCGTTAACGGTAACAAAGATTCACAGGAATCCCAGCTTATCGCCATTCAGGCCGCCCCATAGAATTGCGCAACTTGGGGAACCGGGGCTCGACCCACCGCATAACCTGTGGGAGCGGGCTTGCTCGCGAAGACGGTCTGACATTCACCATCAATGTCGACTGATGTACCGCTTTCGCGAGCAAGCCCGCTCCCACAAAAGCGGAACTCCAGTTTCCAGAAAATCTCGTACCTCCCCCTATTTCAGGAAATCGCAGCAGTGCCGCGTCGCATCAGCAGAGCGCTTCAGCCGCTCAGTGTTTTGGCTTTAACCCTGGCAATCAGCGGCTGCATCGGAACCGGAGGTATTGCCCCACAGGGCAAGGCGCTGGAGGCCAATTCACTGGCTACCGACGAAGCGATCCAGAGCGCCGCGCAGGATGCCCACTGGCCCACCGCACAATGGTGGCAAGCCTACGGCGACCCGCAACTGAATCGCTGGATCGACCTCGCCCTGCAAGACAGCCCGACCTTGGCCATGGCCGCCGCCCGGGTGCGTCAGGCCAGGTCCATGGCCGGCGTGGCCGAAGCGGCCGAATCGCTGCAGATCAATGGCGAGTCCACCCTCAAGCGTCACAACTGGCCTACCGACCAGTTCTATGGCCCTGGTGAGCTGGCCAACAGCACCACCTGGGACAATAACGCAGCGCTGGGTTTGAGCTATGCCCTCGACCTCTGGGGCCGCGAAAGCAATGCCACCGAGCGCGCCGTGGATATGGCGCACATGAGCGTTGCCGAAGCGCGTCAGGCCCAGCTCGAATTGCAGGACAACATCGTACGGGTCTACATCGAGTTGTCGTTGCATTACGCCCAGCGGGACATCGTTGAAGCGACCTTGAAGCAGCAACAGCAGATTCTCGAACTGGCGCAAAAGCGTCTGGACGGTGGCATCGGCACCCATTTCGAAGTCAGCCAAGCTGAAACACCGTTGCCGGAAACCCATCGTCAGATCGACGCCCTCGACGAAGAAATCGCTTTGAGCCGCAACCAACTCGCCGCCCTCGCCGGCAAGGGCCCGGGGGAGGGCGCGCAGTTGCAGCGGCCAACGCTGTCACTGGGTGCGCCATTGAAGCTGCCGTCGTCGCTGCCGGCACAATTGCTCGGTCAACGCCCGGACGTGGTCGCCAGCCGCTGGCAAGTGGCGGCGCAGGCGCGGGGAATCGATGTCGCCCATGCCGGTTTCTACCCGAACGTCGATCTGGTCGGCAGCCTTGGCTACATGGCCACCGGCGGTGGAGCCCTGGAGTTCTTGACCGGCAAGAAACTCAACTACAGCGTGGGGCCGGCGATTTCGTTGCCGATCTTCGATGGCGGGCGCTTGCGCGCGGAATTGGGCGAAGCCTCGGCCGGGTATGACATCGCCGTGGCCAAGTACAACCAGACCCTGGTCAACGCCCTGAAAAACATCTCCGACCAGTTGATCCGCCGCGAGTCCATGGACAAACAGCAGGCGTTCGCCGCCGAGTCGGTGGCCACTGCGCAGAAGACCTACGACATCGCGATGATCGCCTACCAGCGTGGCCTGACCGACTACCTCAACGTGCTCAATGCCCAGACCTTGTTGTTCAAGCAGCAGCAAGTGCAGCAGCAGGTTCAGGCGGCGCGCCTCAGTGCCCATGCCGAACTGGTGACGGCGTTGGGCGGTGGTCTCGGTGCCGGTATTGACGTGCCGAACGCCGAAGAGACTCAAGTGCCGAAAACCCCGAGCCTTTTGCGTTGAACACGAACCCTGTGGGAGCGGGCTTGCTCGCGAAAGCGGTTTGTCAGGCGGAAAAAATGCTGACTGACACTCCCTCTTCGCGAGCAAGCCCGCTCCCACAGGTCCTGAGTCTGACCTTATTTTTATTGAGCAGGATTTCATGACTCCCTTGCCCGCCCCTTTGCGCTGGCTGTACTCCCTGGAATGGCGCCGGGGTTTCTTCGACTGGGCACGCAGCGACGGCGTGACTTGGGTCTACATTTTCAAGGTGCTGTTCGCGGCATTCCTGGCGTTATGGCTGGCCATGCGCCTGGAGCTGCCGCAACCGCGTACGGCGATGATCACCGTGTTCATCGTCATGCAGCCGCAAAGCGGCCAGGTGTTCGCCAAGAGCTTCTATCGTTTTCTCGGCACCCTGGCCGGTTCGGCGGTGATGGTCGCGCTGATCGCCCTGTTTGCGCAGAACACTGAGTTGTTCCTCGGTTCGCTGGCGATCTGGGTCGGTATCTGCACGGCCGGCGCCGCCCGCTGCCGCAACTTCCGCGCCTACGGTTTCGTCCTCGCCGGATACACCGCGGCGATGGTCGGCTTGCCCGCGTTGGCCCACCCGGATGGCGCGTTCATGGCGGCGGTCTGGCGGGTATTGGAAATCTCGTTGGGCATTCTCTGTTCGACCCTGATCAGTGCCGCCATCCTGCCGCAATCGGCTAGCGCGGCGATGCGCAATGCCTTGTATCAGCGCTTTGGCGTGTTCGCCCTGTTCGTCACCGATGGCTTGCGCGGACGCAGCCGGCGGGAGGCGTTCGAGGCCGGTAACGTGCGTTTCATCGCCGAAGCCGTGGGCCTGGAAGGCTTGCGCAGTGTCACGGTGTTCGAAGACCCGCACATGCGTCGACGCAATGGCCGGCTCAGTCGCTTGAACAGTGAGTTCATGGGCATCACCACGCGCTTCAATGCCTTGCACCAGTTGCTTGAACGCTTGCGCAGCAGCGCGGCGGACACCGTGGTGGCGGCCATCAAGCCGGGTCTGCAGGACCTCGCCGAGTTGCTCGACGGCTTCAGCGGACGTGCCCTGACCAGCGCCGATGCGGCACGCCTGGTCGCGGTGCTGAGCGCCTACAAGGAAGGTTTGCCGGCGCGAGTGCGCTGTCTGCGGGCAACGTTCCAGCAGCACAATCCGAGCGATGCCGAGCAACTGGATTTCCACACCGCGTACGAGCTGCTCTATCGTTTCGTCGACGACTTGCACGGTTATGCACAGACCCACGCCTCCCTGGCCGATCACAGTCACGAACGGGAGCGCTGGGACGAGCCGTTCACCCCGCAAACCAACTGGATGGCAGCGGCAGCATCGGGAATTCGCGCAGCGTTCATTCTGGCGGTATTGGGCAGCTATTGGGTGGCAACCGCCTGGCCGAGCGGGGCGACCATGACCCTGATTGCCGCCGCGACGGTGGGCCTGTCCGCCGCCACCCCGAACCCGAAACGCATGGCCTTTCAGATGGCGTGCGGGACATTGCTCGGGGCGCTGATCGGCTTCGTGGAGATGTTTTTCATTTTCCCGTGGATCGACGGATTTCCGTTGCTGTGCGTGATGCTCGCGCCGGTGATCGTACTGGGCTCGTTCCTGACTTCGCGGCCGCAATACGTCGGCGTCGGCCTGGGTTTGCTGATCTTCTTCAGCACCGGTTCGGTGCCGGACAACCTCACGGTCTACAACCCCTACACCTTCATCAACGACTACATCGCCATGGTGCTGGGCATGCTGGTGTGTGCAGCGGCCGGGGCGATCATTCTGCCGCCCAACAGCCGCTGGCTGTGGCGTCGGCTGGAGCAGGATTTACGCGGCCAGGTGGTGTACGCCATCAGCGGCAAGCTCAAGGGTCTGGCGTCGAGTTTCGAAAGCCGCACCCGCGATCTGGTGCATCAGGCCTACGGCTTCGCGGCGGGCCAACCGCAAGTGCAGCGGGACTTGCTGCGCTGGATGTTCGTAGTGCTGGAAGTCGGCCACGCGATCATCGAGTTGCGCAAGGAACAGGCGATTTTGCCGGTGCATCCGGCCTATGCCGAATCCCAGCCGTGGCGCCAGGCGATCCGGGTGATGGGGCGTGCACTGGTGCGGCTGTTCCTGCAACCGAACAGCAGCAATCTCGAACGCGCGCTGATTGCCGTCGATCACGCGATCAGCCGTGTGCAGTCCACCGACGAACCCTTCGCCCCGCACTTCGATACCTCGGCGTTGCGCCGGGTGAAGAGCTACCTGCACTTCATCCGCACCTCTCTGCTCGATCCGCAATCACCGCTCGCCGCCTTCGCAAACAGCCAGCCCCAAGGACTTGAACATGCCTCGTGAAATCGCCTTCCACGGCGTGTACATGCCGACCATGACCCTGATGTTTTTCATCGCCGCGGCGCTTTCCTGGGCGCTGGACCGGTTCCTGTCCGGGTTCGACCTGTACCGTTTTTTCTGGCATCCGGCGTTGCTGCGCTTGAGCCTGTTTACCTGTCTGTTCGGCGCGTTGGCGCTGACTGTCTACCGTTGACTCTCTATCACTGACTCTCTATCACTGACTCTCTATCTCTGAAGAATGCCCCGATGAAAAAGTTTTTCAGCCTGCTCGCGACCTTGCTGGTGCTGGCCCTCGCGCTGTGGATCGGCCGCTCCTTGTGGGAGCACTACATGAACACGCCATGGACCCGCGATGGCCGCGTGCGCGCCGATATCATCAACGTCGCCGCCGACGTCACCGGCGAAGTAGTGGACGTGCCGGTGCGCGACAACCAGTTGGTGAAGAAGGGCGATTTGCTGATGCAGATCGACCCCGAGCACTACCGTCTCGCAGTGAAACAGGCACAGAGTCTGGTGGCATCGCGCAAGGCGACCTGGGAGATGCGCAAGGTCAACGCCCATCGTCGCGCCGATATGGACAACCTGGTGATCTCCCGGGAAAACCGTGACGACGCCAGTAACCTCGCCGACTCGGCCCTGGCCGATTACCAGCAGGCCCAGGCGCAACTGGAAGCTGCCGAGCTCAACCTGAAACGCACTGAAGTGCGCGCGGCGGTGGATGGCTACGTGACCAACCTCAACGTGCATCGCGGCGACTACGCGCGCATCGGCGAGGCTAAAATGGCCGTGGTCGACATGAACTCGTTCTGGGTCTACGGCTTCTTCGAAGAAACCAAGCTGCCCCACGTGCGCGTTGGTGATAAGGCCGACATGCAACTGATGAGCGGCGAAGTACTCAAGGGCCACGTGGAAAGCATCTCGCGTGGCATCTACGACCGCGACAACCCGGAGAGCCGAGAGCTGATTGCCGATGTGAACCCTACGTTTAACTGGGTGCGTTTGGCGCAGCGGGTGCCGGTGCGGATTCACATCGATGAAGTGCCGGAGGGGGTGCTGTTGGCGGCGGGGATTACGTGTACGGTGGTGGTCAAGCAAGGTGATGGGGCATAACCCATTCCCCTGTAGGAGCGAGCCTGCTCGCGATGAACCAGAGCGCGCCGCGTGTATTCAGAATGCACGCGTTATCGTTGACGTCGATCGCGAGCAGGCTCGCTCCTACAGTTGATCGTCGTCGTGTTCAGCAGAAGGTCTCTTGCAGATGCCGCCAAAGAATTCTGCCTTCCACCTTCTCGAACACCACGGTCGAGCGACGATCCGAGTGCAGTCCGGTGGCATCGGTCTGCTGTTCGCGGTAACTCACGGTCGCGCCACCGTCATGCAACGCAATACCGCGCAACTCACTGAGCTCGATGCGGAACCCGAGCTTCTTGCCACCCGCCAGCGAGAACAATTCGTTCAGCGCGTCAAAGTCCAGCACCCGGCCGAGCGGCGAGACCATGGAGAACTGCGGCGAAAAACGTGTCAGCAGTTTTTCGAGCTCGCACGCGTCACGTTCTTCGGCCAGCCATTGTTCGATAGCCACGTGGGCCTGGATCACTTCTTCGAAGTATTCGGTGTAGTCGGTCATTGTGCAGTTACCTGAAGTTTTGTAGGGACTGTGCGGGTCTCTTCGCGAGCAAGCCCGCTCCCACAATTAATTGTGTTTCTTCAGGAACAACTCGGTCAAATGTGGGAGCGGGCTTGCTCGCGAAGGTGTCGACGCGGTCTCAGAGCTGCCCACGCAGCCCGAACCGCTTCATCAGCCCGGACTCGAGCCAACCCTTGGGCAACAAACCCGCAAGCAGCGGCAACGCGCGGCTGCCATTGCCCAGGCGAATCAGTCGCGGTGGCTTGTCCTGCTGCACAGCCTTGAGCAAACCGACGGCAAATTCACTGGCCGGGGTCGGATTGTCCTGAGAGGCTTTGGCCCGGGCGCGTATGCCTTCGCGCAGCGGAAACCATGGCGACTGTTCGCTGATCAGTTGCTCGGCTTCGTGCCCGGCATTCCTGGCGAAACTGGAAGCGATGGCTCCCGGCTGGACTTCCATGACCCGCACACCGAACGGCGCCAGTTCCATGCGCAAGGCATCGCTCAAGGCATGCACGGCGGCTTTCGAGGCGCAGTAGGCGCCGGCGAATGGCGTGACCAACACACCCGAAACGCTGCCGATATTCACGACCAATCCTTTGGTCCGGCGCAGCACGGGAAACATCGCGCGAGTGACGCCGACGATGGCGAACACATTGGTTTCGAACTGGCGCTGCATGGCTGGTACGCCACCATCGAGCAGCGGTCCCATGGCGCCATAACCTGCGTTGTTGATCAGCACGTCGAGACCACCGCGCTCCTGGTTGATGCGCTCGCTCAACTGCTCAAGGGCAACACCGTCGTTTACGTCAAGTTGCACGGCGGTAAATCCGGCAGCGCTCAGCATGGCAACATCTTCGGTCTTGCGCGCACTGGCCCAGACTTCATATCCGGCGACTTTGAATGCGTCGGCAAGGGCGCGGCCAATGCCGCTGGAGCAACCGGTAATCAACGCAACGGGCATGGCGCATTCCTTGTGCAAAAAGGGGGGGGAGGGATCAGTCGGAAAAGCTACCCTGCAATCGCTCGGCGCGAAACTCCAGGGTTTCCGGACGGTAGCCAGGGCGCAGTGGCGGCAGCGGCAAACAGTCTTCCCAGTTGCCACCGGCCTGCAATTCACCAGGGCCACGATAGCGCGGGGCGGTGTATTGATTGTCGGCCAGGTTCACCGTATCGCCCGGTGCATAAGCCGCGACCCGCCAGCGCAACTCAGTGAGCGGCACGTCATTGCCGTTGTTCAGGGTTAATTGCAATGGGCGGTCGGCGGGACACTGCTGCGGTGCGTAACTGATGCGCAACTCCAGGCGTTGCAGTTGCTTGAGTTCGTGGTGGTCCATCCAGATGACCCAGGTGGCGACGATGCCCAGCCCCACGGCGGCGGCCACGGATACGGGCAAGGCCTTGGCCGGATAGCGCAGCAACAGGATCAGCCAGGTGATGACCAGCAGGACGCCGATGAACATGACGTGAAATCTCGGGAATAGAGAGGGTCATCCTACCTAAGCGCAGGTGGGGTTGGCGATGGGCGATTCGGTGGTGTGCCGACTGGCCCATCGCGAGCAAGCTCGCTCCCACAGTGTACCGAGCCGAGCACAAAATATGTGATCAACCCAACACCCTGTGGGAGCGAACTTACTCGCGATGGGGCCAGGCAAGGCACTACAAAAACTCAGTACAAAAAAGCCCCCGCCCAGCCTGCTGCGGATAGGGAACGCAGCAGGCTGGACGGGGGCTTCTGTTTTACTGAACGTTACTGCGCGATGGTTTTCACCGACACGCCACGCTCGACCGGCGTCGAGCGCCCGTAGATATCTTCAAACCGCTCGATATCGTCTTCGCCCAGGTAGCTGCCCGATTGAACTTCGATGATCTCCAACGGAATCTTGCCCGGGTTGCGCAAACGGTGAACCGAAGCGATCGGAATGTAGGTCGACTGGTTCTCGGTCAGCAGGAACACGTTCTCGTCACAGGTCACCTCGGCGGTGCCGCTGACCACGATCCAGTGCTCGGCGCGGTGGTGGTGCATCTGCAGCGACAGGCAAGCCCCCGGTTTGACCGAGATGTGCTTGACCTGGAAGCGGCCGCCCATGTCCACCGAGTCGTAGGAGCCCCACGGACGGTAGACCTCGCAGTGGTTCTGGGTTTCGCTGCGGCCCTGTTCGTTGAGGGTGTTGACCATCTGCTTCACGCCTTGGACCTTGTCCTTGTGGGCGATCATCATGGCGTCCTTGGTTTCGACCACGACGATGTTTTCCAGGCCGATCACCGACACCAGTTTGCCGTTGCCGTGGATCATGCAGTTTTTGCTGTCCTGGATTACCACGTCGCCTTTGGTGACGTTGCCGTTGGCGTCTTTTGCATTGACTTCCCACAGCGACGACCAGCAGCCGACATCGCTCCAGCCCGCGGTCAGCGGCACGACGCAGGCACGTTGGGTTTTTTCCATCACCGAGTAGTCGATGGAATTGTCCGGGCAGCACGCGAAGGTGGCTTCGTCGAAGGTGATGGTGTCGGCATCCTGGTGGCTGCGCTCCAGGGTCAGCACGCAGGTGTCGTAGATGTCCGGATCGTGCTTCTTCAGTTCTTCAAGGAAGCGGCTGGCGCGGAACAGGAACATGCCGCTGTTCCAGAAGTAACCGCCGGACTGGACGAACTCGGTGGCGCGCTTCACGTCGGGCTTTTCGACGAAGTGCGAGACGCGGCTGACGCCTTCAGGCAGCAGCGAGTCGTTGGTCGACTTGATGTAGCCATAACCGGTTTCCGGCTTGGTGGCCGGCACGCCGAACAGCACCATTTCACCGTTTTCGGCGGCGACGGTGGCCAGGGCCAGGGCGCGTTGCAGGGCTTTCTGGTCTTCCAGCACGTGGTCCGCCGGCAGCACCAGCATCAGCTCGTCGCGACCTTCGTTGACCAGCATCAACGCGGTCAGGGCCACGGCCGGCGCGGTGTTGCGACCGAACGGTTCCATCAGGATGCGCTGGGTTTCCAGCTTGCGCGCGGCCAACTGCTCGTTGACGATAAAGCGGTGGTCCTTGTTGCAGACCACGATTGGCGAATCCATGCCTTCGAACACCAGGCGTTCCAGGGTTTGCTGGAACAGGGTGTGTTCGCCGGTCAGGGCCAGGAACTGCTTGGGGAATTGCTTACGGGAAAGCGGCCAAAGACGTGAGCCACTACCACCTGACAAGATCACCGGAATCATGTTTTTACTCCTTGAAAATCGATTGGTTAGAGCTACTGCGTTCTGTCGTTTCACTCTTGTTTTTGTTCCGTGTCCGGATTGACTACTCGATCTACTGTGGGAGCGGGCTTGCTCGCGAAAGCGGTGGGTCAGTCAACATCATCGTTGAATGTGAATCCGTATTCGCGAGCAAGCCCGCTCCCACAAGGGGATTGGGGTCAATCCGGCAAATTCATTAGCGCGTCGACACCGGGCGTTTCACCCAGACCGGCGACAGGCTGCTTCCGCTGCCGGTGACGTACAGCACCGCGGCTTCACCGCGTTCCAGGGCGACCGGTTTCACGTCGCCGACTTTGGTGGTGCCGTCGTACAAGGCCAGGCTGACCTTGACCGGGTTGATTTCACGCTCGCCGCGACCCTTGGGCGCAACGTTCGGGACCACGTCGGTCTTACCGTCGGCGGTCTTCAGGGTCAGCGCCTTGTCGCTGAGGTTTTGCACGCGTACCAGGGACTTCTGTTTGTTCTTGAACGGCGGCTCTTCGATCAGTTGCGGGGCGCCGCTGGCGTTGTTGACCAGGGTGTAATAGTGGTCGCCGGCCAGTTTCACCGGCAGGGTCTGGCTGCCAACCTTGGCGCTGTAGTCGCCGCCCGGCATGAAGCTGAAGTCAGTGCTGGACAGTGGCGCGACGTCGCTCAGGTTGGTGCTGCCGACGGTGGCGCTGACTTCGGCGTTGCCGGCGTTGTAGATACGCACGAAGGTCGAGCCTTTCGGTGCGGTCGGGCCGTACAGGGCGGCGTCGCCTGCGGCGAAAGCCTGTACCGACAGCACGCTGAGGCCGGCAACCAGGGCAAAGCTTTTAGCGAGACGACGAGGAGTTGTAGTGAAAGTCATGGTGTACCTCTCTTTCAGTTTTGCGCCCGGTCGGGCGTCTCGGATTTAGTGTTTGCAGCTACGTTTTGTTGGCGGGCGCCGGCTTGTTTAAGCTCTGCGACCCACTGCGGGTCGGCGTCGCCGATTTCGTTGTTCACGGGCAGATATCGTTCAGGGAACTCCCAGATCAGCACCTGTGGCGGGCTGTTCTTGAAGGCGTCGCTCTTGAGGTAGCTGAGCATCGGCAGAATCGGGCCGTGGCCGTCTTCGGCGTAATTGACCACGTCGCTGTTCAGCGCTTGCTTGAGCGCACCGACGAAGTTCCAGTTGGGGTTGGCGCTGTAGCTGGTGCCGATCAGGGCCACCGGCACTTCGGTGTTGGCGAACAGCGCGTCGTCACCGGCGGATTGATCTTCAGCCACGACCGTATTGCGCTTCTGCAATTGCTCCTGTTTAGGCATCAGGTTTTCGAAAAGCGGGTCCAGTGGCAGGAACAGACGCAGGTCGCCCTTGTGCGTAATGGTTTCGGCAGGTTCAGTGACGAAACGCTGGGGCTCGCCGCTCAGCGGGTACTTGTCGGCAATGGTCCTGGCCAGACGGTTGGCGGCGATCTCGGCACCTTGCGGCGTCCAGTGGGTGTCGGTGCGCAGGAACACTTGCTGGCCATTCTGCTTGGCCTGTTGCAGCGGGCCGAGCAGGTCAGGGGCCGGAATACGGTCGGCGGCCAGGCGCTGGTGGAAGTCCTTGTAGAGGTTGGCGTGGATGCTCGCCGGTTTCACTTCACCGAGGTGTTCCGGGTACAGGCGCACCTTGGCCGGCACCACCGCCATCACCAGTTGCACGCCTTTTTCCTTCAAGGTCTGGCGTACGCCTTCGACCAGCGCGTAGTTGCCTTGCAGGTTCAGCTCTTCGTTGACTACCGGGTGGAATTCTTCATCGCTGTACAACCACTGGTCGCGACCGAGCACCACGCCCGGACGACCTTCGTTGAACAGTTTGAAATCCAGCGCGGCCCAGAGGTTGGTGCCCAGGCGTTTGATCGGGAACTCGTCGTCGTAGTGCGTTTCCACGGCTTTGCTCCAGCGGCCGTTGAGCACAGTCGCATCGGCGTTGGTGCTGAAGCCGAAGAAGCTGCGCACCGACCACAGACCGAGCACCAGCAAGGTCACCAGGAACAGCGCGATGTAGAAGATGCGTAATGAGCGGGTCATGGTCAGATCCCTCAGAACTGGAAGTAAAGGAACGGCGAGAAGCTCTGCGCCGAGAGTTTGAGAATCGAGGCAATGAACAGCAGCAGCACCAGCGCACGCATCACGTAACGCGACCAGTCAGCGGTCCAGTAGGCCGGTTGCACCTGGGCTTCGACGCCGACGGTGTAGCCTGGCTGGTGGATGCTCGCCGGGTTATCCCCAGGCACGGCCTTGATCGTTCCCGTTGTCGCAGCGGCCGGGCCGTCGGTGTCGACGCTCACGGCAGGCTTGGTCTTGACCGTAGGCTGGTTGGTGTAGAAATCGCGCAGGCCGAAGAACGCCAGGGTCACGTAGGCCACGATCAGGGTCGCCACTTGCAGACCGGTGAGGCTGGCCTGGTTGAGTTCTGACAGCGACCAGTCGCCGAAGCTGAACATCGCGCCGTACATGCGCCCGGCGACGTGCAGGTTTTCCGCGCGGAAGATCACCCAGCCCATCACCACCAGCAGGAAGGTCAGTGCCCAGCGGATCGGGTTGAAACTGCGTGGCGAGGTGTTCAGGCCGATGGCTTTTTCAATCGCCAGCCACATGCCGTGCCACGCACCCCAGACGATGTAGGTGATGTTCGCGCCGTGCCACAGACCACCAAGCAGCATGGTCAGGAACAGGTTGCGATAGGTCATCAGCGTGCCTTTGCGGTTACCGCCGAGGGTGATGTACAGGTAGTCACGCAGCCAGGTCGACAGGCTGATGTGCCAGCGCCGCCAGAACTCGGTGATCGACTGGCTGATGTACGGCTGCTTGAAGTTTTCCATGAAGCGGAAACCCATCATCAAGCCCAGGCCGATGGCCATGTCGCTGTAGCCGGAGAAGTCGAAATACAACTGCGCGGTATACGCCAGGGCGCCGAGCCAGGCATCGCCCGTGCTCGGGTTTTGCAGGGCAAAGCAGTGGTCGGCCACCACCGCCAGGGTGTCGGCGATGAAGACTTTCTTGATGAAACCCTGCATGAACCGCGTGCAGCCCTCGGAGAACTTGTCGAGGGTGTGGGTGCGGTTGTTGAACTGGTCGGCCAGGTCACGGAAACGCAACACGGGGCCTGCGATCAAGTGCGGGAAGATCGCCACGAACGCTGCGAAGTCGATCAGGTTGCGGGTCGCGGGGGTGTCGCCACGGTAGACGTCGATGATGTAGCTGATGGACTCGAAGACGTAGAACGAGATCCCGATCGGCAGCAGCACGTGGGTCAGGATGAAGGGTTCCAGACCCACCGACGTCATCATTGCGTTGATGCTGTCGACGCCGAAGTTGGCGTACTTGAAGTAGCCGAGGATGCACAGGTCGACAGCCACGCCGAGCAGCAGCCAGCGCTGCGCCGGTTTGGTCCTGACCCCGGCGGCACCGACTTTCAGGCCGATCCAGTAGTTCCACAGCGTAACGCCGGCGAACAGCGCTAGGAAGTCCACACGCCACCAGGCGTAGAACACGTAACTGGCAATCAGCAGCAGCAAATTGCGATAGCGTTGCCCGCTCAGATAGTACAAGCCGAGGAAGATCGGCAAGAACAAAAACAGGAACACGTTGGACGAAAAAACCATCCCGATCTCTCCTTGTTTGAACCAACAGTCAAGGGCCAACGGCCCCCCCAAACCCCCCACGGAAATCCGGGGGGATCACACTCAACTAACGTCTTGCACTGACCCAGTGTGGGAGCGGGCTTGCTCGCGAAAGCGGTGCGTCAGTCGACATCTTTGGTGGATGTCAGACCGCATTCGCGAGCAAGCCCGCTCCCACAGGGGATCTGAGTTTGTCCTAGGAACCCTTGCTGCCCTTTTCATTGGCCGGGTCGTAGACCTTGGTCAGGTCACCGCCGAGGCGGAAGGTCTTGAACGGTTGCATCTTGTGCTTCTTCGCCAGCACCTCGGGCGAGCAGGTGTAGAGCGAGCAGAACGGTTCGAGCCAGGCGAATTTCGAGTCGACCTTCAAGTCGGTCATGTCCTGTTCCTTGCCGTTCTTTTCCTCGAACTCATCCGGGTCTTTCACCCCGGCGAGCACGCGATCACCCAGGCGTTTCAATGCGCCGTTGTTTTCCTGGCGCAAATCCACACCGTTGACCTGGGCGAAACTGGCGATCATCGCCAGCGGCGGCAGGGCGTAGTTGTGGTAGGCCAGGGCCCGTTGCTGACGCTTGAGTTCGTTGGGCAGGTAGCCGTCGGCGTCGACCTGGTTGGCGCCGACCTTGTATTCCTTCACTGCCCAGTCGAACAGGTCGCGACGGTTGGTGGCGACGGACGTGGCCATCACCGACCAGGCGGCCCAGTACGAGTGGTTGTTGGTCTGGTCGAGCGGCAGGTTGTCCCAGTCGCTGACCACCTGGTCGGCCATCTTGCTGAACCAGGCTTCGATCAGCTGCGACTCTTGCTGATGGTTGGCCAGCGGACGGGAGTCGGAGAATTTCAGGCGAATGTACGACGACGCCATGCTGCCCAACGCCCATTTGCGCATGGACTTGCCGGTGTGGTTGAAGTCCTTGGACATCAGCGCATCGGCCTTGGCCCAGGCGGTCAACCAGGTCAGCGTGCACTCCAGTTGTTCCGGGCGGCCGTCACGCATGAACTGCATCACGCGCTTACTGATGCCTCGCTCGATCTTGGTGATGTCGGCGGTACTTTCGCGGAAGGCTTTTTCCGACTGCTCGTTCAGGGTCGCGCGGGCCTTGTCCGAACCTTCGTATTTGCTGCGAAATTGCAGCGAGCCGGTGTACGGCGTCGGCATCGCATCGCAGCCTTCGCTCTTGTCGCCGGTTTTGATTTTTTCAATCGGCGCGAAGTATCCCTGCGGCGGGCGCAGTGGCGCCGCAGCCTGCGCTGCACCGGCGAACATCGCCAGGCTTAACAGGGTGGGTGCCAACAATTTTGAAAGTATCGGATTTCGCATAGCAGACCTCATTGCCCGACCGAAGCAGTACGCTGTTCGGCGCTCGGGAATACGTTGCGTTTGCAGATTTTCGCTTCGACTTTCTGTGGCGTGGTGGCGTTTTCAGGCCCCTGGATTTCGACGGCCAGCAGATTCTGCGTGGCCCAGTCTTCGTCCGTGCGCAACTCGAAGGCGAAACGCCCGTCGGTATCGGAGGTTTCCGGTTTGTCGATCTTGATGTCCTCGTGGCGTCCGTTCATGTACCAGAGGGTGGCTTGCAGGGTTTTCACCGAGGTGTCGGCGAAGCGGATGTCGACCTGGTGACTGCCGTTTTGCAGGTTCAGGTTTTTGCTGTTGACCATCAGTTCATTCTTGCCCGGCTTCAGGGTGGTGCTGCCGGACATCTGTGCATCCTTGCCTTCGCAACCGTTGTCCAGCAGCGCCATCATCTGGCGGTAGATGGTTTCCTGGTCGAGGCGATACAGCGGCGAGAATTCCCAGATGAGAATCTTCGGCGGGTTCTTCTGGAACTCGTCGCTGCCCAGGTACTGCAGCATCGAACCTTCCAGGCCGCCGCCGGGGAACGCCACGTTGAGAATGTCGGCGCCGATGGCCTCTTCGAGGAAACCGGCGAAGTTGTAGTTCTTGCCGCTGTGGGAGGTACCGACCAGGGTGATTTCCGGATTGCCGGAATCGCCGAACAGATCGCCATCACCCGCTTCGCCCTTCGGCTCGGTGGTGAACTGATCCATGTACTGGATCGCGTAGCTGGTGCCACAGAGTTGACCGGCCATGTTGTGCAATGTTCCGGTCTTGCCCATGCGACCCGACTTGTGGGTCTCGAATTCGCGCTTGGGAATGTCGGCGAACTCAGGCAATTGCTTGACCTTCTCGGCGACGATTTTCGCCGTGCGCTGGGCACCGTACGGCGTCCAGTGCTGGTCGCCACGGAAGTAGAAATCGTGGGCGGGCAGGGTGTCGGGCAGTTGCTCGTTGGTCAGCGGCGACAGGTCCGGAACGACATAGCCCATCTGCGCAAAACGACCGAGCATGGACTTGTAGTTCCTCAGCGCCTTGTCGAAGTCGAAGCTGGCTTTCTCTGCCGGATTGAGCTTGTTGCGGTTCACCAGGCCACGGGTCGGCTGATAGACCACGACCAGTTCGACACCTTTGCTCTTGAACGCATCGTGCAGTTGTTTCATGCGTTTGTAGCCGGCGGGCGTGGTGTCGAATTCGGTGCGCAAGTCTTCTTGCGTACGGAACAGCCAGTCGCCCTGGGCCTGTACCAGCGTGGTGAAGTTCTGCTGATAACGGGTGGTGTAGTTCTTCGCGTCGTGGGCGGCCGGGCACAGGCTGCAGCACGGTTCTGCGGTGAAGCTAGGCGCTTTGACCTCATCGGCACGAGCACCACCGCTGGCGGCGAGAATGCCGGCGGTCAAGGCCGACAGGCTGAGTAATTTGATCAAGTGTGGGTGCATAAGATTATCCTCAGTCCCGCATTTCGGTCTGGCGTTCGACGGGGTCGATCAGCACGGCTTTCTGCTGGCGCACCAGCAGGTCGAGAATTTCATCCTGGCGCTCGCCGAGAATCCCCGAAAAGCTGATGCCGCTGGATTTGGTCGGGGCGAGCATGGACACGCGATACAACTCGACACTCAGCGGCGAGTCGATGGACAGCGGCCCGCTACCGTTGGCCGCCAGTTCACCGCCGACCACGATCAGCGACACCTGGGCGTCGAACGGGTCGAGCTTGATGTCACGGTCGGTGTTGCTCAGGTCCTTGATGTGCCCGTAGACGCCGGTCAGGCCATTGGCCATGGCGACGTTTTCGTAGAGGCGAATGTTCACGCTGTTACGAATGCGGATGCCGTGGCGGCGGTTGCTGACGACCTTGTTGCCCCACAGCAGGTTGTCGGCACTCTCGTAGAGGGTGATGCCGTCGGTGTGGTTCTGGTAGATCTCGTTGTGGGCGATCAGGTTGTTCACGCTGTTACGGTCGATCACCAGGCCCGACAACTTGTTGTCGTAGCTGCGGTTGTTGAAGATGAAGCTGTCGTTGACCTCACGGGAAATAATGATCCCGTGCTTCTTCTTGGTCCCGTACACCGTGTTGTCGGCAATGATCAGACCGTGGGAACGGTCGTGGGGGTCGATGCCGTAGACGATGTTGTCTTTGTAGGTGTTGCCCTTGACCACGAAGTCGCGGGTTTCATAGCAGTAGAAGCCGTACCACATGTCCGAGAATTCCGAGCCGACGATCCAGCCGGTCGGCTCAGGACGCTTGAGCACCTTGGCCATGTTCGGCGTGTATTGGGAAATACTCACGCCGTAGGATTTACTGTTGGCGTAGCCGAAACTGGCGATCTTGCTGTTGGCGATGTAGGTCTCGGTGCCGCCCCAGGACAGCAGGAACGGACGGAATTCCTTGGGCGAATTGAACGTCGCCGGGCCGTTGTCCTTCTCGCGCCAGCCAGTGATTTTGGTATCGCGAACGAACAGCTGGCCGTCGTTGACCAGGAACGAGCCGGCCTCCTGGGACAGGCGCAGTTCCTGGGTCTGCTTGTCGATTTCCAGGATGCCGTGGCGACCGACCACGATCGGCAACTTCGCCAGGAACACACCCGGCGAGGTTTCGCTGAAGTATTGCTTGGGGACCTTTTTCGCCAGGTCCTTGAGGTTCATGTAGCCGTCGTCGACGAAGATCGCCTGGGGGATGCCGTGCTGACGCACTACCCACTCGGCCATCTTGTTGTCGCCACCGATGAAGTCCTTCAGGGCGTCTTCCTGCATCATCCGGCGCAGGCTGATCTTGCCCGGTTTGCTGCGCACGATCTTCGCGGCGATGGCTTCGGCTGTATAGCCGGAAACGTCCGGCAGTTTCGGCGTGGCCAGTTCCAGCGGCGCGGTCGGTGCGCTGCTGACGGTGTAGGTCTTGGCCTGTTGCAGTTCCTTGGCCGTGGTTGCCGGCTTCGCCGGCTCCACATTGGCGAAGCCAGTCGCACTGGCCAGCAGCATCGCGCCGGCCAGCAGGCTGATCGAGCCTTTTCGGGCTGGATGATTCATCTGGAAGACTCCCTTCGCAATGTGCATCAGAAGCGCCAGATCACGTCGATGAACGCGCGGTGCATGTACGAATCGACTTCCTTGCCGTACGCATCGCCTGGCTTGAACACGCCGCCACGAAAGCGCACCAGGGCCGAAGGCTCATCGATCGCCTGACTCATCGAAGCCGGCAACAGGCCTTGCTTGAAGTACTTGGTCACCACCAGGTCCATTTCCTGACCGAGGTCTTTCTCGCCATCGTTCAGTGGCAGGGACGTACTGGAGAGGATCGCGCCAGTCACGTCATCGGTATTGTTCTGCACAGCGTCGATGCCGTTGCTGCCGACCGGCTTGTTGCCGTCGACGCGCCAGAATTTGTGGTAGATCAGGCTGGCGTCGTATTCGTCGTTGAGCATCCACGAACCGAACAGAGTGGCGCTCTGCATGTTGTTCATTTCGCCACGGAAGGCCTCGCCGAAACGGTGCACGCGCGAGCGGGTACCGGTGTAGTTCGAGCGGTTACTTTCCAGACCGTTCTGTTCATAGTCTTCGCTGGCGCGGGCGTAGGCCGCACCGACTTGCCATTGCGGATCGAGGCGCAGGCGAACACCCAGATCGGTGGCCCAGCCATCGACATCGCCGCTGCGCTTGGCTTGTGCGGGAGCGGTGCCATCGGCGTTCAGCGGATTGACCGTGTCGCGGTCGCCGCTCATGCCGGTGATGCTGCCCCAGTAATTGACTGTGTTGGTATTGCGCCAGTTGTAGGCGTCGCTGTCGGCGGTGAGGCCGAGCCAGCTGATGTCGCCGTTCTGTTTCTTGTCCAGCGAATCGCTCGGCACGCCCGGTTGTGCGTAGTCGAGTTTGCCGTCGTCGTGGGTGTGATGACCGCGGATGCCCACCCAGTTGCCCGGTGTCCACTGGTACGCCGCATCGGCGTAAGCGTGCAGGCGATCCTTGTCCTCTGGCGCGAGCTCCTTGAGGTCGGTGCGGTACTCGCTGAAGCGTTCGGCGATACCGACGTTGGCGCGCAGCAGGGTGGTGTCGAAGGTCCAGTTAAGGGCTTCGATGTTGGTGTCGCGCCATTGGCCGTCGTCATTGCGCAGGCGCTGGCGACCGAATTTCAGGATCTCGCCGGGGTAGGGCGTGAAGCCGCTGTAGCCGACCCAGAACTCACGCATCGCCAGGTAGTTTTTCTTGGTCTCGCGATCACCATTGTCGGTGTTCTCGGCGCCATCGGATTGTTGCAGGGTGTCGGTCTCGATGATGTCGGTGGACGTCACCGCCTGACCCATGGCGTAGGCGCTCCACGCGCCGCTTTCGCCGTAGACCCACGGACGCAGGTCGAGACCGACGCCGTTGACGTCGCCGCCGTCAGCGGTGCCGAGGTCACGGTCGTCTTCGGACTGGCCGGTGATTTTTACGTCCAGGCCGAAGTTCTTGGTTTCTTCAGTCATCGCAGCCAGCGTCGGGCAAGACCAGATCAGCGCGAATGTCAGGCCGATGCCGGCCTTCATGAATGGATTCAACTTCATTGGGATTCCTCGCCATCTTCTTCTTGCAGGGCATGCAGTTCCGGCGTGTTCGGGCTCAGGGCACCGCGCACGGCCTGTTCTTGTTTCAACAGGCGTTGGGCCTCGGCCAACCGGTCGGGCGGCAGCTGCGTTTGGATTGTTTGCGCAAGCTCGGTGGCTTGCGGAGTGTTCTGGGCCAGGGCCAGTTGGCTGAAGACATAGGCGTTCAGCGGATCCGGCTTGGTGCCCTTGCCTTGGGAAAACAGTTGGGCGATGGCGAAGTCGGCGCTGTTCTGGCCGTTGCGCGCAGCGGTTAACAGATGGTCGAGGGCCTTCTGCGGATAGACCTTGCCCAGGTAGCCACGGCGATAAATCTGGCCGAGGTAGTAATCGGCAGCGACTTCACGGCCGACGGCTTTCTGGAAATGCGCTTCGGCGACCTTGGCATCGGCCGGCACCAGTTTGCCTTCGAAGTAGAGCTTGCCCAGCAACAGCTCGGCGCGGGGCTGGTCGGCGGCGCGGCCGTTGTCCAGGTACTTCATCATCTGGTCGACGTCGCCCAGTTCGGGGAAGTCGTAGAGCAGTTGCGCGAGGGAGACCCACGACGCCGGGTAGCCCGGTGCGATCGGCTCTAGCAGCGACTGCGCGGTTTTCTCGTCTGTCTTGCCCAGGGAGGCATCGGCGAGCACGCGGGCGACGCTGTCGACGCGCTGCGCCGAAACGGTGCCATAGGCATGAGCCGCTTGCATCTGCTTGATCAGCTCGGCCTGTTGCTCTGGCTTGGCCTGTTTCTGATAAACCGTGGCCAGTTCGACGTAGCAGATGTCGCTGGTGTTGAGCGCGGCCTTGCAGATTTTTTCCACGTCATCCAGATGCTGGTCGTAGGTGCCCTGGGTGCGATAGAGCAACACCTGCGCCAGACCCGCTTCCGGCTTGCCTTCGGCGCGCCATTGGCTGATCTGCTGCTGGGCATTCACGTTGGGGAAACTGTGCGGGTATTGCAGGTACAGCATCGCCAACGGGATCAGCGTATTGCCTTCGCCCGCCGCGGCGGCTTTTTTCAACAGGGTTTCGGCTTCGTGTTGTTCCGCTTCGGTGGAGCCGGGCTTGGCCACCAGCAGACGACCGAGGCGTGCCTGGGCGCGCGGCGAAACGCTGGCCGCGGCGCGGTAAGTCGCCTCGGCCTGCTTCATCTGCGCCGGGTCACGGCTGTCGACCTGGATATCGGCCAGGCCGACCTGGGCTTCGCTGTAGCCCAGGTCTGCCAGTTGCCGATAGTTCTGCGCGGCGGTGGCGGTATCGCCACGTTTGAGCGCTTCGTTGGCCAGGCGCTGGTCGGGCAGGCCGGCGCAGCCGGCCAGGCTCACCGCCAATGCCACAGCACACAGAGACCCCATGTGGGAGCGGGCTTGCTCGCGAAAGCGGTGTGTCATCCCACATTGATGTTGAATATTAAACCGCATTCGCGAGCAAGCCCGCTCCCACAGGGGCTGCGGCGTGTTTTGAGTTTTTGTGATAGTCACAGGCATGTCCTCGACTTAAAGACCGACAGCCATGGCTTTGTCGATCAGCCAGTTCAGGTTCGGGCCACGGTCGCTGTTCACTTCCACCGGGCGGCCGGCGAGGGAGCTGTCCAGGGTTTCGTCCGGCTGGATCAGCACGCGGATGTCCGAAGACAGGTCGGCGCTTTTCAGGCTGGTGCTGCTGACGATCTTGCCGGTGCGGCTCTTGTCCTCGCCGGCGATCTGGAAGCGCACCGAAGTACCCGGGCGCACGTCGCTGAACTGGCGATAGGAGAAGCGCGCTTCTACGTTGGCTTCGCTGTTACGCGGCACCAGTTGGAAGATCACGTCGCCCTTGCTGGCGTACTGGCCGTTGGCGACCATTTGCTGGGCCACGGTGCAGTCGCAAGGCGAGGTCAGGGTGCCGGTCATCTGCTTGCCGAACAGTTCTTCAACCTTGGCCGGTTGCAGTTGGTCTTCGTCCAGATGGCCCTTGAGCACGTCGAGCATGCTGGTGCTGAAGGTCGCCAGCGGTGCGCCCTTGGCGGCCACGCCGTCGGCTTTCACCAGGCTCTGCACGGTGCCGTCGCGGGGCATGGTGATGTTCACGCCCGGCACGCTGACCAGACCGGCCTGGGCGTGGCTGACGAAGTACATGCCGTACACCGATTTGAAGACAAAGCCGAATGCGGCCACGCCGACAACGAAGATCCCCAGGCTGAAGGTCACGGCTTTCAGGCGTCCGAACGCGGACATGCCGTGGCCGCCGTCCTTGACCTTGCGCGCCTTGGTGAAGTTGTCGCGCTGCAGGGTCGCCAGCATTTCACCCACGCTGACGATGTCGCCAGCCAGGTGCGAAGTGATCAGGTGGCGCAGGGTCGAGATGTCCCGTGGTTCCAGGTTCTGGAACTGGCAGCCGGCGCGTCCGGTCTCGCGATCGAAAGAGCGGACCTGCAACTCGACGTCCATGGCCAGGCCGAGGTTGTCGATGACGAATTGCAGGCGGGCCTTGTACACGTCACCCATCTTCAGCGGCAATTGACCGGCGTTGAACGCCAGGCCACCGGCGGACAGGTCGATCACCCGGGCTTCGACCGGCGTCCGGTCAGGGCCGAAGAAACGCAACTTGGCCGGGATTTTCACTCGGGCGTGTTGGCGCTGGGCTTCGGATTCATGCACTACGTTGGCGTTGACGGCGGTATTCATAAAGGCGATTTCCTGGTTAATTCAATAAGGGGGCGGTCAGACCATCAACAGCAGCACGGCGACAAAAATGCTGCCGGCAGAGAAGGTCATGGTCCGAGACGACCAGGTGTTGAACCAACGTTGAAAGCTGGCGAGATTACGGGTCAGAGACGTGGGTTGGCGGGTCCAGGACTGTTGGTCGAGGCGGAAGAACACGTAGATCTTCACCAGCGCGCCGACGATCTGGTTGTAATAGAGAATCGCCGGGTAAGCCGGGCCGATCCGGTGTCCGGAGCACGACAGCAACAAGGTCAGGATGAACCGGGTGATGCCGATCCACAGCAGGTACACCAGGATGAACGCGGTGCCGTACTTGAAGCTGGCGATCAACGCCACGGTCAGGCCCAGCAGCGAGGTCCACATCGACACGCGCTGGTCGAACAGCACCACCGAAGTGAACACGCCGAGGCGTTTGATCCCCAGGCCCAGGGCACGGGAGTTCTGCCGCAGGTTGTTGCCGTACCAACGGAACATCAGCTTGCGGCTGGCCTTGATGAAGCTCTTTTCCGGCGGGTGTTCAACGGTGTTGATCGCCGCGTCGGGCACGTAGAACGTGTCGTAGCCCAGGCGCATCAGGCTGAACCAGCTCGACTTGTCATCGCCGGTAAGGAACTTGAAGCGACCCAGGCGCCAGTGTTGCAGCGAGTCGCTTTCCACGTCGGCGATGAAGTCCGGGTTGGTGACCACGGTGGCGCGGAACACCGACATGCGGCCGGTCATGGTCAGCACGCGCTTGGACAAGGCCATCGAGCACATGTTGATGTGGCGCTGGGCGAAACGCAGCTTGTGCCATTCGCTCATGATGTAGCCGCCGCGCACTTCGCAGAATTCGTTGGTGGTCAGGCCGCCGACGTTGCCGAACATCTGGAACCACGGCACGGTCTTGAGCACCACGCCTTCGGCCAGCACGGTGTCGCCATCGATCACCGCGACCACGGCGCGATCATCCGGCAGGTGCCGGGAGATGGCGCGGAAGCCGTAGGCCAGGCCATCGCGTTTGCCGGTGCCGGGAATGCGCACGAAGTCGAGCTTCACTCGGGACGGCGGATTCATCCGTTTCCACAGGCTTTTGACCAGCAGCTCATCGGACATTTCCACGATGGAGCAGACCACGGTGGTCGGCAGGCCGCAGTCGATGGCTTCGCGGATCACCGAGCTGTAGACCTGTGCGGTGGTCAGGGCGTCGATGCGGAAACTGGTGACCATCAGGAACACGTGGGACGGGTCAGCCGCTTTGCCCAGCTTGCGCACTTTGCGCCGCAGGTGCGGGTAGACGATGTACAGAAAAATCATGCCGCGCACAAAGTGGGTGGCACCCATCGAATAGCGCCAGATACCCACGGCGCCAATCAGGAAAATGAAGTCCTTCGACTCGGAGTCGAACGTGGACACGGGCAACGCCATGGCGAGGCCCATCAGTAAACTCAGGTAGAACAGCCAACCGGCGGCCTGGAGTAGGCCGTGTTTTAGCCTGTGCATAATCGGAATCCTAAAGTCAGTTGCAAGCCCCAAGCTTCCAGCCCCAAGCGAGGAGCTTTGAACTTGCGGCTTGGAGCTTGAAGCTTGCGGCTGCTTTACCAGCAGATACCTTCAGTCCGGCCAGTCACGCTGGTGGCCTTGGACATGAAACCGACCAGGTCGATCACTTGCTTGCCGTGTGGAACTTCCTGCACCAGCGCGCGGAACTTCTCGTCGCGGTTGCCGAGGATGATCACGTCGGAGTTGTTGATCACCGCGTCGAAATCGGAGTTCAGCAAGGACGAGACGTGAGGGATCTTCGACTCGATGTAGTCCTTGTTCGCACCGTGAACGCGGGCGTACTCGACGTTGCTGTCGTAGATGCTCAGGTCATAGCCCTTGCCGATCAGCATTTCTGCCAGGTCGACCAGCGGGCTTTCGCGCAGGTCGTCTGTGCCGGCCTTGAAGCTCAAGCCCAGCAGGGCGACTTTGCGTTTGTCGTGGCTGGAAACGATGTCGAAAGCGTTCTGCACCTGGGATTCGTTGCTGCGCATCAGCGAGTTGAGCAACGGGGCTTCCACGTCCAGGGAACCGGCGCGGTAGGTCAGGGCACGCACGTCTTTTGGCAGGCACGAGCCGCCGAAGGCGAAGCCTGGGCGCATGTAGTACTGGGACAGGTTGAGGGTCTTGTCCTGGCAGACCACGTCCATCACTTCACGACCGTCGACGCCGACCGCCTTGGCGATGTTGCCGATTTCGTTGGCGAAGGTGACCTTGGTGGCGTGCCACACGTTGCAGGTGTACTTGATCATCTCGGCGACCGCGATGTCCTTGCGGATGATCGGTGCGTCGAGCTCTTCGTACAGCGATTGCAGAACGTCGCCGGACGCCTTGTCGAATTCACCGATGACGGTCATTGGCGGCTGGTCGTAGTCGGCGATGGCGGTGCTTTCGCGCAGGAACTCAGGGTTCACGGCCACGCCGAAATCAACACCGGCCTTCTTGCCGGAGCAGTCTTCGAGAATCGGGATGACCACATTGGCCACGGTACCCGGCAGTACGGTGCTGCGCACCACGATGGTGTGGCGGGTGGTCTTGTCACGCAGGACAAAACCGATTTCGCGGCACACTGCCTCGATGTAGTTCAGTTCCAGATCGCCGTTCTTCTTGCTCGGCGTGCCCACACAGATCATCGACAGGTCGGTGTCGCGAATCGCCTCGGCGAAGTTGGTGGTGCCACGCAGACGACCTGTCTGGATGCCTTGGGCCAGAAGTTCACCCAGGCCTGGTTCAACGATCGGCGATTTGCCGGCATTGATCATATCGATCTTGTCTTTGGCCACATCGACGCCAACGACGTCATGGCCCCGTGCAGACAGGCAACCGGCACATACTGCGCCGACGTAACCCAAACCAAAAATGCTGATGCGCATCGCAATTACCTCTGTATTGATCAAGCCATTAGATGGCCGGAGTTAATGGTGTTCAGCGTGTTTTAGTGCACTCGCAAGTGTGCCTTACAGGCACGACAATGCCCTGTGCTGGCATATAAGTTACGAGTGTCTAAATAAATGCACTCAAGGTGTGCGCAACTAGGCCTTGTTATTATGATTTGCCCTGTTATGCAGCCGATCCCTCTTTCGGAGGATGCAGGCGCAACGGCCTTGCACGCCTGATGTCAGGCCGAAAGCCCGTAGATCAAGCGGTTGGGTGCTCGGGTGAGCACGTTTATAGGGGCGCTGTCGTGGCCTTGTAGGGGATAGTCATACCGCGTTATCTCCTGTCCGATTGCTGTTGTCCAAATCGGTGATTAGTCAGCGCAAGTTAATATTACAACTTCGCTACACGAATCGCTTATCTGCGTAAGTTATCTCGTACACGCTCGGCGAGAATCGTTACCGGTGGTATGAGCGGCGCGTTTGGACATAGTTCCAGCCCACTCATCGCGAAATCTGAAATTTCTTGAAATATTGAGAAAGATGGCACTGCTCTCAAATTGATAGCACTTGCCGTTTCGCCCTTTATATATAGGCGGATAATTGGGTCGGATAGTTTTTTGCCACTACTGTTAAAAAAAGTCAGTGCCACTACGCAAAAAAATGATTGAAGTCGAGTGAAACTAAAGTTAGAAAATCAGCTGGTGTTTTTATGGCGCCAAAAAAATGGCGAAATGGCGGGGAAGTCTGAAGTGAGTCAAGGGTCGGCGCACGAGGGTTGTGGAGGTCGTGCGCCGACCGGATGCATCACTCTGGTGCGTGATCGCGTAGAAACACCAGATTGTCCGGCTTGGACTGTTCGGCGCTGTAGCGATAGCCTTGAACGTCGAACTGCTTGAGGGTGACCGGGTCGTTGATGCGTTCTTCGATGACGAAGCGACTCATCAAGCCACGGGCCTTTTTCGCGTAGAAGCTGATGATCTTGTACTGGCCGTTCTTCAGGTCCTTGAATTCGGTATTGATGATGCGCGCGTTCAAGGCGTTGCGTTTGACGGCCGAGAAGTACTCGTTGGACGCAAGGTTGAGCAGCACGTCATCGCCTTGATCGACCAGGGCTTCGTTCAGCCATTCGCTGATGCGCGTGCCCCAGAAGGCATACAAATCCTTGCCCCGAGCGTTGGCCAGTTTGGTTCCCATTTCCAGGCGATAGGGTTGCATCAGGTCCAGCGGGCGCAGCAGGCCATAGAGGCCAGAGAGCATGCGCAGGTGTTTTTGGGCGTAATCGAAATCGGCTTCGCTGAGGGTCTGCGCATTCATGCCGGTGTACACATCGCCCTTGAAGGCCAGCAGCGCCTGCTTGGCGTTTTCCGGGGTGAACGCGGGCGTCCAGCTGCCGAAACGCGCGGCGTTGAGCCCGCCGATCTTGTCGGAGACGTGCATCAATTCGCTGATTTGTGCGGGCGTCAGCTCGCGCAATTGCAGGATCAACTCCTGGGAGTGGTCGAGGTACTGCGGTTGGGTGAAGCGCTGGGTCGCCGGCGGTGTTTCATAGTCGAGGGTCTTGGCGGGTGAAATCACCATCAGCATGAAGTCGTCTCCTTTAATCGTGGCGGCGATTCTAGGGGGTTGTCCTCGTTGACTCCAGCTATCGCGTCCATAGGTGATGGCCGGTTCGCCACCAACCCCTTGTGGGAGCGGGCTTGCTCGCGAATGCGGTATGACATTCAGCGAAAATGTCGACTGATACACCGCTTTCGCGAGCAAGCCCGCTCCCACAGTGGTTCGGTGTTGCTGCAGGAGGTGTGTCTGGATCAGCTATAGTGCCGCGCGGGTTTTGTTATGGAGACATCCCATTGCGTATCGCTTTTCTCATTTCGATCTGGCTACTGAGCTTCGGCGCCATCGCGGCTCCGGGCGATGTGGCGACGCTCGATCGCAGCACCTGGCCGGAGAAACTCGGCAACCCGACACTGTTCGACGTGGCGTCCAGGGCCGAGATCCTCATGTTTTCCAGTGTCCTGTTGGCCAGCGAGTCGCTGAATGAGCCCGCCCTGGCCCAGCGCCTGGGCCTGCGCACGATCAATCTGGAGTCGGTCGACCGGGTTCGTCAGCGCATGTGGCAACGGTTGCTGGCCAACTACAACTTCGCCCAACAGAGTTGCGACCAGGATGCCTCCTTCTGTTTTCTGGTCGAAGACATGCCCACCTTGCGCGAGCAGGCTGCCAAATTCCAGGTCGGCGCAGACAGCTATTACATCAAGTGGGCCGAGCCGAGCCGTGCGTTCCACACCCAGTACCTGGACGAACAGTTGCGCAAGGCCGCTTTGTTCCCGCAAACCAGCAGCGAAGTCGATCATTTTGGCGACTATGAGCGCAGCGGCGGCGGGATGCATGACCGGCTGTTTCTGCTGACCTTCGACAGCGCGGCCAACGCCGCACCGGATAACACCGCCTGGGTCGCCGAGTACCTGCGCAAGTCGAACCTGAGCGGGACGTTCTTCGTCCTCGGCAAGGACATCCAGGCCCGTTTGGCCGAACATTCGGTCAGTAACCTGCAAGCGACCTACTCGAGCCAGTGCATCGGCGTACAAGGCTGGGAGTTCCGTTCCCACAGCCACTGGCAGGACTGGCAGGACTCGGTGCGCCGCAGCGCCGAACTGGTCAAGAGCAAGCTGCCGGAGAACTACGTGCCCCTGTTCCGTCCGCCCGACGGTCAGCGCCGTTCCGATGCCGAAGGCTTCTTCAAGACTCAGGGGTTGCAGGTAGCGTTGTGGGACATCGACGCCCAGGATGGTGCCGGCAAACTCAAGGGCAACCCGAGTGCGCAACGGGTGCTGACCCTGATGCTGCTGTGGCGGCACGGAGTGATCAATTTCAATGTGAAACAGGATGCAGTGAAAACGGCGTTGCCGTGGCTGGTCACGCAAACGGCGCCTGTCGGGATCGGCTGGGAGGATTGCCAGGATGCGTTTCGCTGAAAATGACAAAACCCCGTAAACATTGGGTTTTTGGCAATTTTGGAAGGGGATTCGTTGCAGGTGGACTTCCGACTTTAAACGGGTGATGGCAGTCCGCCAAGTGCTATTGGTCAATCTGCAAAATAAACTTCAAAAAAGCGTCAAAGTACTTTTTTCTGTCACACGTTTTGGAGTATTACGAAGACAGACCGCCGAAACCTGCAACACAGGTGGCGTCTTCCAAGACCCCGCATGTATGCAGAACACTTGAGTCCCCGCAGGTGTATTCGGCAGTCACTTCGAGGCGCAGCACCGTCAAGGTATTGCGTCGAATGGCTCCCACAAAGGTGACCGAGTATGGATGATCACGGACGTAGCTCTTCTTCCAACCAGCCAATCCTTTATGTACTCGATACCAACGTATTGATTCACGATCCAAACGCGCTGCTTAACTTCGAAGAACACCACGTCGCGATCCCGATGACCGTGCTTGAAGAGCTCGACAAGCTCAAGAGCGGGCATCACAGCGTAGCCGCCGAATGCCGCCAGGCCATCCGCCTGATCGACAAGACTCTGGGCGATGCCTCACCCGAGGACGTCGAGCAGGGTGTGCCGATCCAGCGTGGCAAAAGCGGACCCAAGGGTTTGCTGTCAATTTTGATGAGCAAGCATGCCGAGCCGAACCTGATTCTGCCCGAGCACCTGAACGACAACAAAATCATCAATCAACTGATCGACCTGCACGCGCGCGATCCGAAGAAGCCCGTGGTGCTGGTCACCAAAGACATCAACATGCGCCTCAAGGCGCGCGCCTGCGGAATCGCGGCCGAGGACTACAGCACCGACCAACTGGTCGATGACGTGTCCTTGCTGCCCAATGGCTACCACAACATGACCGGCTCTTTCTGGGACCGCGTGAGCAAGGTTGAAACCCGTCAGGACCACGGCCGCACCTGGCATCAGGTGCAATTGATCGACAACCTGCCGGCGGTGCACATCAACGAATTCATCATTGATGAACAGGGCTTTGTCGGCTGGATCAAGGAGATTGAAGAGGACCGCTTGCTGATCCTCGACCTGCACCAGGAACCGCTGCTGCACCAGGAAGCCTGGGGCCTCAAGCCGCGTGATATCTATCAGAGCCTGGCGTTGTACGCCTTGCTCGATCCGGATATCCACCTGGTCAACCTGTCGGGTGCCGCGGGTTCGGGTAAAACCATCCTGGCGCTGGCCGCTGCGATCGAGCAGACCATGGTCAGCAAACGTTATCGCCGCATCATCGCTACCCGTAGCGTGCAGGGCCTGGATCAGGAAATCGGCTTCCTGCCCGGTACCGAGGCGGAAAAAATGGAGCCGTGGCTGGGCGCCATCACCGACAACCTCGAAGCCTTGCACATGGATGACGAAAGCACCCATGGCAGCGTCGACTACATCCTCAGCAAAGTGCCGTTGCAGTTCAAATCCCTCAACTACATCCGGGGCCGCAGCTTCCAGCAGAGCCTGATCCTGATCGACGAATGCCAGAACCTCACGCCGCACCAGATGAAAACCATCATCACCCGTGCCGGTGCCGGTTCCAAAGTGGTGTGCCTGGGCAACCTGGCACAGATCGACACCCCTTACCTGTCCGCGACCAGCTCCGGGCTGACCTACCTCACTGAACGCTTCAAGGACTTCCCGAACGGGGTGCACATCACCCTGCAAGGGGTACCACGTTCGATCCTGGCCGAATACGCCGAATCGCATCTGTAACTGTCCACCGAAACCGGGCGCCCGCAAGGTCGCCCGGTTTTTTATACCCAACACAAATCCAAATGTAGGAGCGAGCCTGCTCGCGATGGACGTCAACGAAAACGCGTGCTACCTGAATGGCCGCGTTGTCCCTGCGTTTTTCGCGAGCAGGCTCGCTCCTACAGGGGGATTGTGTGAGCCGATAATCGTGCGTGCGGAAAATTGACCCGCAGGTTTACAATCGACGCTCCTGATCAGGAGTAATCCCGTGCTGACTCATCTCGATTCCCAAGGTCGCGCCAACATGGTCGACGTCACTGAAAAAGCCGTGACGTTCCGTGAGGCGACCGCTCAAGCGCTGGTGCGCATGCTGCCCGAAACCCTGCAGATGATCGTCAGTGGCGGCCACCCCAAGGGTGATGTGTTTGCCGTGGCACGCATTGCCGGTATACAGGCGGCGAAGAAAACCAGCGATCTGATTCCCCTGTGCCATCCGCTGATGCTGACCGGCGTCAAGGTCGAGCTCAGTGCCGAAGGCGAGGATTCGGTGCGCATCGTGGCGCGTTGCAAGCTGTCAGGGCAGACCGGCGTCGAGATGGAGGCCCTGACCGCCGCCAGCGTCGCCGCGCTGACGATCTACGACATGTGCAAGGCCGTGGACCGTGGCATGACCATCGAAAGCGTGCGTTTGCTGGAGAAGGTCGGCGGCAAGAGCGGACATTTCCAGGCGGAGCAGTCATGAACGTTACCGTAAAGTTTTTCGCCCGTTATCGTGAAGCGTTGGGTCTGGAGTCGGTGAATGTAGAAGGCAACTTCGCCACCGTCGACGACGTCCGCGCACTGTTGGCCCAACGTGACGGTGCCGAGGTGTTGAGCGAGCAGAACCTGATGTGCGCCCGCAACGAAGACCTGTGCCAGCTCGACGAGCCGGTCAGCGACGGCGATGAAGTGGCGTTCTTTCCGACTGTGACCGGAGGCTGAACCATGGCGATTCGCGTGCAGTCCACGGCGTTCGACCCTGGGGCCGAAGTCAACGCCATGCACGATGCCAATGTCGGCGTGGGTGCAGTGGTGAGTTTTGTCGGCTACGTGCGCGACTTCAATGACGGCCTCGACGTGGCCGGGATGTTCCTCGAACACTATCCCGGCATGACTGAAAAAGCGTTGGGCAAGATCGCCATCGAGGCAGAGCAGCGCTGGCCGCTGCTCAAGCTGGAAGTGCTGCACCGCATCGGCGCCCTGGAGCCGGGCGAACCGATTGTCTTCGTCGGCGCGGCCAGCGCCCATCGTCAGGCGGCATTCGACGCCTGCGCCTTTGTCATGGATTACCTGAAAACCCGTGCGCCGTTCTGGAAGAAAGAAAACACCAGTGACGGGCCGCGTTGGGTCGAGGGGCGTGACAGTGATCATGCGGCGGCGGATCGCTGGAAGCAGTAGTTTCTGCGGCGTTCTTTAGTCCGTCTTCGCGAGCAAGCCCGCTCCCACAATGGATCTGGTTGAACACAAATTTTGTGTACGACACAGAACCCTGTGGGAGCGGGCTTGCTCGCGAAGGGGACATCCGACTCACCCAATACCTTGCAGAACCACCACCCGACCACCGGCCGGCGCGAGCTGCATTTACCTCATTGACGATGCATACATAAAAGTCCAGTATGGAATTATAAGTACAAAAAAGGTTTCCACCCGTTTCAGCTTTTTCTTCTGTCTTGCCAAACCAACAACAACCGCGAGAAAACGAACATGAAGAAGTTCCCCCTCATTACCGGTCTGGCCCTGAGCCTGTTGGCGTGCAGCTCTGTGTTCGCCGCCGAGAAAACCCTGCGCATCGGTATCGAAGCGGCGTATCCACCGTTCGCCTCGAAAACCGACAAAGGCGAAATCGTCGGTTTCGACTATGACATCGGCAATGCCTTGTGCGCACAGATGAAGGCCAAGTGTGTGTGGGTCGAAGGTGAGTTCGATGGTCTGATTCCGTCCCTGAAGGTGAAGAAAATCGACATGGCGCTGTCGTCCATGACCATCAATGAAGATCGCAAGAAGTCGGTGGACTTCACCCACAAGTACTATTTCACCTCGTCGCGTCTGGTGATGAAGGACGGTGCGGTGGTGGATGACCAGTACGCCAGCCTCAAGGGCAAGACTGTCGGTGTGCAGCGCGCCACCACCACCGACCGTTACGCCTCCGAGGTGTTCGAGCCCAAGGGCATCAACGTCAAGCGCTACAGCAACAACGAAGAAATCTACATGGATCTGGCCGCCGGTCGCCTCGACGCGATTTTTGCCGACACCATTCCACTGAATGACTTCCTGTCGATGCCGCGAGGCAAGGGTTACGCCTTTGTCGGGCCGGAGCTCAAAGATCCGAAATATGTGGGCGAGGGTGCCGGGATTGCCGTGCGCAAGGGCAACACCGAGTTGGTCAGCGAGCTGAACACGGCCATTGATGGCATTCGCGCCAGTGGTGAGTATCAGAAGATTTCGGACAAGTACTTCAAGTCCGACATTTACGGCGACTGATAGTCCGCTTTCGCGAGCAAGCCCACTCCCACAATGGATCTCTACCAAACACAGATTTTGTGTTCGACGCAGAACCAGTGTGGGAGCGGGCTTGCTCGCGAAGAGGCCAGATCAAGCAATACAAATCTCAGGGCCTAGCCCTTCAATTCCTTCAAATGCTTGTACACCGTCGCCCGGCCCATGTTCAGCACATTGGCCACGTAGTTCGAGGCGCTTTTGCCCTTGAACGCGCCTTCGGCGTGCAACGCCAGCACCAGTTCACGCTTGTGGTCGCGGGTCAGCAGATTCAGGCTCAACTGACGTTCGCGCAGCCAGGCGTGGAGGAAGGTGTTGATCCGCTCCTGCCAGTCATCGCGGAACAGTGCATCCGGTTGCGGGATCAGCTTGGTCGGCGACAGGAACAGGTCCAGGGCGGCCTTGGCATTCTCGAACAGCGAAATATTCAGGTTGATGCACAGCACCGCCAGCGGACGACCTTCGCTGTCCCGTAGCACCGTGCTGAGGCTGCGAATCTTCTGACCATCCCAGTTGAGCTTTTCGTACGGCCCGATATTTCGTTCGCTGACATCGTCGCTGAGCATGTCTTCCAGCGCCGAGTCGTCGCCGATTTCCCGCTTGGACAGGTTGTTGGCGATGTAGTCGACCTTTTGCGTGCGCAGGTCGTGCAGCACCACTTCGGCGTGGGGGAAAAACAACGTGGCGATGGCGTCGGCAATCGCGTGGAAGTTATCCAGGGACGTGTCGTCCAGGGCCGAGTCTTTTTCGGGGGCGTTCATACAGTGGAACTCCAGGCGGCGTCAGCGCCCCATCAAAGGGGCGCTGAAAGTGTGCCGTAATCGTGTGGGCTCGTCACCTGAGGATCAGGATCAGCCAAGGCGGGCAGGGGAGAGCATTTCGGCATTCAGGCCGAAACGGCCGAGCGATTCGGGCAACGCGGCACCGCGCACCAGTGCCGCGCTGGCCTGGCCCATGGCCGGCGAGGTCTGGATGCCATAACCGCCTTGTGCCGCCACCCAGAACAGCCCCCCTACCAGTGGGTCGAAGCCGGACAACAGGTCGCCGTCGCTGACGAAGCTGCGCAGGCCGGCCCAGGTGCGGGTCGGGCGGCGAATGGTCAGGGTCGTGGCTTCTTCGATCTGGTAGATGCCCATGGCGATGTCCAGCTCTTCGGGCTGCACGTCGTGGGGTTCCACCGGGTCGGCGTTGGCCGGCGAGCCGAGGAACATCCCGGCGTCGGGTTTCATGTAGAAGGATTCATCGAGGCTGACCAGCATCGGCCAATGGTGGATGTCCACGCCTTCGGGGCCGGCGAAGATGAACGCGGCACGGCGTTTGGGTTGCAGGCCCAGGGGTTTGGCGCCGGCCAGTTCGCCGATCTTGTCGGCCCAGGCGCCGGCGGCGTTGATGATGATTGGCGCGCTGAACGTCTGGCTGTTGGTCTGAACGTGCCATGCACCTTGGCCGTCGCGGCTCAGGCCGACGACTTCGCTGTCGGTATGCACTTCGCCCTGGTTGCGGCGGATACCGCGCAAATAGCCCTGGTGCAGGGCATCGGTGTCAATGTCGCTGGCGGTCGGGTCGTAGATGGCGCCGTGGACCTTTTCCCGGCGCAGGATCGGCACCAGCGCGCAGGCCTCGTCGGCGCCAAGCAATTGCATCTCCGGGACCGTGGTTTTTGCGCTCTGGTATTGCCTGTTAAGTTCGTCCGGGTCGCCGGTCAAGTCCACGGTCATTTCGCCCCGCGGGGTCAGCAGCGGGTGTTCGCAGAAACCGCTGGGCGGGTTGTCGAAAAAGTCCCGGCTGGCCAGGGTCAGCGCCCGTACTTGCGGGGTGCCGTAGGCCGCGGTGTACAGCGCCGCCGAACGGCCGGTGGAGTGATAGGCCGGATGGGATTCGCGTTCGAGCACGATCACGCGGCCGTGCTGCGACAACCAGAAACCTGTGGAAGCACCGGCAATTCCGCCGCCGATGATGATGAAATCTGCCTGGCTCATGAACGTCTCCTGGTGGGGCGAAAATGCCAAAATTGTGGTTGCTACCTGTGGGAACCGGACTCTGTGGCGAGGGGGCTCGCCCCCGTTCGACTGCGCAGCAGTCGCAATTCCCGAGCATGGGGTTTTACTGAGTGACCACCGCCGTCGATTTTGGGGCGGCTTCGCCACCCAACGGGGGCAAGCCCCCTCGCCACAAAAGCTCACTCCCACAGATGAGTGGTGGTGTCAGTGAGATAGGCGATAGATCGCATTGGCCAGCGCAATGTCTTCCAGGCCCAGGCCGATGGAGCGGAAAAACACATGACGGTCGTAGTCGGGGCGCTGCACTTTCTCGCTGAGCAGGTCGGGCAGGTCGCCGACAATCGCGCCCTTGTCCCAGCCGTGCCGTTCGGCGGCGATCAGCATTTCACCGGCCGAGCCCGGGGTGGTCAGACGATAGTCGCAGAACACCTGCATGTCGTTGAGGCTCTGCGGCGGCACTTCGTGGGCACGCGGCGCATTGGTGCTGATGGAGGTGATCAACGCCGGTTTGCGCAAGCTCGACGGATCGATCACCGGACCGGCGGACGAGGTGCAGAGCATGATCACGTCGGCATCCTGAACGGCAGCTTCGCGGCTGTCGACGATGTTCAGGCGTGGCTCGATGTTTTTCAGCAGGCTCACGGTTTCGGCATCTTCGTTAAGGCTAGGCGAGTACAGGCTGATGCTCTGCCAGTCGCGCAGGCCTTTCACGTAGTGCAGGTGCGCCTGGGCCACTTTACCGCTGCCGATGATGGCCAGACGATTGGCTGTGAGTGGCGCCAGGGCGTCGACTGCCACGGCGGTGGTGGCCGCCGTGCGCGCGGTGGTCAGTTCTCCGGCATCGCACAGCAACAGCGGCTGGCCGGTCTGCATCGACATCAGCAGCGTCCATGCAGTCACCAGCGGCCCCTGTTCACGGACGATGTACGGTGACGTCTTGATCCCGTACACGCCGTCTTCGGCCAGCACGCCCAGGTAATTGATGAAGTCGCCGGCACCCTGCGGGAACTCCACCAGTTGCTGCGCCGGTTGCACCGCTTGCCCGGCGGCCAGGTCGCGGAACAGTTTGCGTAGAATCTGCGGCACATCGACTCGCGCCAGATACTCGCGGGCCTGGGCTTGGGTGATCACTTGGGGAGTACTGGACATGGTCGGCTCCGGGATTTGAATTAAACTAATTTGTCCATTATGGACTTTTAGTTCTCTAGAACAATATCCGGGCGAAAAAAAAGCGCAGTCCGTTGCCGGCTGCGCTTGTCTTTTCAGCGTCGCTTAATGAGGACGCTTGCGCTCAACCGCCCGCAACAGATGCGTCGGTGGCGTTTCACAGCTGATCTTGCGCCCCAGCTTTTCCTCGATGGACGGTAACTGGTAGGAGTCGTCTTCACCGGCAAAGCTGATGGACACACCGTCGGCACCCGCACGACCGGTACGACCGATGCGGTGCACGTAGTCGTCCGGCACTTCCGGCAGGGTGAAGTTGATCACGTGGCTGATGCCGTCGATGTGGATACCGCGACCGGCCACATCGGTGGCGACCAGTACGCGGATTTTGCCTTCGCGGAAGCCTTCGAGGGTCTTGATGCGCTTGTGCTGCGGCACGTCGCCGGACAGTTGCGCGGCGTTGATGCCGTCGCGCACCAGGCGTTCTTCGATGCGCCGCACTTCATCCTTGCGGTTGGCGAAGACAATGACCCGCTCCCAACCATTGTCGTTGACCAGGTTGTAGAGCAGCTTGTACTTGTCGGCACCGGCCACCGCGTAGATGTGCTGCTCGACGTTTTCGTTGGCAACGTTCTGCGACTCGATCTCGACGATCGACGGATCGGTGGTCCATTGCTTGGCCAGGTTCATCACGTCTTCGGTGAAGGTCGCGGAGAACAGCAGCGTCTGGCGCTCGGACTTCGGCGGCGTCTGGCGAATGATCTGGCGCACTTGAGGGATGAAGCCCATGTCGAGCATGCGGTCGGCTTCGTCCAGCACCATCACTTCGACCATGTCCAGATGCACGTCGCCGCGCTGGTTGAAGTCCAGCAGGCGGCCCGGCGTGGCCACGAGGATGTCGCAGTGGCGGGCTTCGAGGTGCTTGAGCTGCTTGTCGAAGTCCATGCCACCGACGAACGTCATGACGTTGAGGCCGGTGTACTTGGTCAGGTCGGCGGCGTCCTTGGCGATCTGCACCACCAGTTCGCGGGTCGGCGCGATGATCAGTGCCCTTGGCTCACCCATGTAGCGCTCTTTCGGCGGCGGGGTCTGCAGCAACTGGGTGATGATCGAGATCAGGAACGCAGCGGTCTTGCCGGTACCGGTCTGGGCGCGGCCGATGGCGTCTTTGCCCGCGAGGGTGAAGCCCAGCACCTGTGCCTGGATCGGCGTGCAATACGGGAAGCCCAGATCCTGGATGGCGTGCATCAGTTCAGGGGCGAGTTTGAAATCGTGGAAGCGGGTCTTGCCTTCCTGGGGTTCGACGACGAAGTCTTCGAGTTTCCATGGGATGACCGGTGCCTTGGGCTTGGGTTCGCGGCGCGGTTTGGCGGGTTTCGGCGTGTCGCTGCGCGGCTGCTCCGGGGCTGTGATCGCCGCAGGCTGGGCGTCTTCTACGGTCTTCGGCTCGTGCTTGGGTGCAGTCGTGGTGGCGGTCCGTTCAGACTGATTGCCGTCGGTGCGGTGGCCGGGAGCGTGAGACGGAGCGCTGGGGACTGGCGCGAGTTGCTCAGTCTCGCTTTTACCGAACATTTTCTTGAGTGCTTTGAGCACGGTCATCTCATCAATTGGTTAAGGAATGTACGCCGGGCAGTGTAATGCAAGAATCGGGCGCGGCGTAGTGGGATGGATCAAAGGGCGCTTTTAAACAGAAATGCTTAACGCAAGCGCTCGGCGAGCCAGACGCCGATGTCGCGAATTTCTTCGGGTAACACTTCGTGACCCATTGGGTATTCCTGCCATGTCACGGTGACACCACGCAGCTTCAAATGCTCGTAGGCGCTGCGCCCCATCGAGTTCTGCACCACATCGTCGTACTGGCCGTGCAGGCACAGCACTGGGATGCGCTGCTGGCTGGCGGACATTTCCAGTTGGTCACTGAAAGTCGGTGCATAAGTGGAGAGGGCGAGTACGCCACCCAGTGGTCCCTGCCATTTCAGAAACGCGGTGTGGAGCACCACCGCACCACCCTGTGAAAAACCTGCCAGGAAAATCCGCGAGGCGTCTATTCCGCTGGCCTTCTGCGTTTCGATCAGTTCGATGATCCAGTTGGCAGATTCTTCCAATTGCTCGCGGTTGATCGCGCGCGCGGGGCTCATGGCCAATATGTCGTACCAGCTCGGCATCTCGTATCCGCCATTGATGGTGACGGCGCGGCTCGGCGCCTGGGGCAAAACAAAGCGGGTGCTCAGCAGGGTTTCCTGCAGGGCTTCGGCCACTGGCAGGAAGTCGTAGCGATCGGCACCGAGGCCGTGCAGCCAGATAACGCAGGCATCTGCGGTCTTGACGGGTTCAAGAATCAAGGGGTTGGTCATGGCTGCTCCAAAATTGTGCGTGCGCTCTCATTGAGTGCTAAGGCTGAGTGCGTGTCTGGTTGATCAGTTACGAAGATGTCGCAAGGTTACAAGTTTTGCTATTGACCTGCAGCTGAACCGCTTCGGAGAGCAGTGTGGTACGGGCTTTGCTATGGCGAAGTCTGTATGAAAAATCCCACGCCTGTCGGTAACACTATCAGGCCAAGGTTATTAGTGGGATTGAAAAGAATCCGGTGATGGATGTTCGCCAAAGGCCGATATGGGGCTTCGCGAACGTGAAAGGGCTACAGCCCGTTCGGCCGACTGGTGAGAGTGAGTTTTCCATGACGTGGATTTTCTCCTACTAGACTCATAGCTAACGTCTTACGTCGGTTGACCCCCAAAACAAGCCAACACGGGTCGACTACGCCTCAAAAGGGTGCGACAGGACTCACGCTCCGACACAACAAGAGCAAAACTGGAGGTTTGAATGAAGATGTTGAAATCCACCCTGGCTATCGTGACTGCAGCCGCAGTACTCGGTGTCAGCGG
Source organism: Pseudomonas sp. BF-B-30 (assembly GCF_019956305.1). Lineage (NCBI taxonomy): Bacteria > Pseudomonadati > Pseudomonadota > Gammaproteobacteria > Pseudomonadales > Pseudomonadaceae > Pseudomonas > Pseudomonas sp. BF-B-30. The sequence goes on from NZ_JAHBDG010000077.1 coordinate 167,114, forward strand.
GTTTGCCCAGGCGGGCGCAACCCTGGATGCAGTGATGAAGAAAGGTTTCGTGCAGTGTGGCGTCAGCGATGGCTTGCCAGGCTTCTCAGTTCCGGATTCCACCGGCAAGATCGTGGGTATCGATGCTGACTACTGCCGTGCAGTAGCGGCGGCAGTCTTCGGCGACGCGACCAAGGTCAAGTTCAGCCAGTTGAACGCCAAGGAGCGCTTCACCGCGCTGCAGTCCGGCGAAATCGACATTCTGTCGCGCAACACCACCATGACCAGCTCCCGTGACGCGGGCATGGGCCTGAAATTCCCGGGCTTCATTACCTACTACGACGGTATCGGCTTCCTGGTAAACAACAAGCTGGGCGTGAAAAGCGCTAAAGAGCTGGACGGTGCAACCATCTGCATCCAGGCCGGTACCACTACCGAGCTGAACGTTTCCGACTACTTCCGCGGCAACGGCCTGAAGTACACCCCGATCACCTTCGACACCTCCGATGAAAGCGCCAAGTCGCTGGAATCCGGTCGTTGTGACGTTCTGACCTCCGACAAATCCCAGCTGTTCGCCCAGCGCAGCAAGCTGGCTTCGCCGAAGGATTACGTGGTTCTGCCGGAAACCATTTCCAAGGAGCCTCTGGGCCCGGTCGTGCGTAATGGCGACGACGAGTGGCTGGCCATCGTGCGCTGGACTGGCTACGCCATGCTCAACGCTGAAGAGGCCGGCATCACTTCGAAGAACGTCGAAGCCGAAGCCAAGGGCACCAAGAACCCTGACGTTGCCCGTCTGCTGGGTACCGACGGTGAATACGGCAAAGACCTGAAAGTGAAGAAAGACTGGGTCGTGCAGATCATCAAGCAAGTCGGCAACTACGGCGAAGTGTTCGAGAAAAACCTCGGCAAGAGCACTCCGCTGGAAATCGACCGCGGGCTGAACGCTCTGTGGAACGCTGGCGGCATTCAATACGCACCACCAGTGCGCTGATGGTTCTATCACCCGGTGGGCCAACCACCGGGTGATGTTCTGTTCCATTATTTCCGGGGCACTTCATGCAAAATTCAATCGGCGCACCAAAGCAGAGGCTCAGCCTCAGCGATCCACGCGTGCGTGCTTGGGTATTCCAGATCATCACGATTATCGCGGTGGTCTCGCTGGGCTGGTATCTGTTCGATAACACCCAGACCAACCTGCAACACCGGGGCATCACCTCCGGTTTCGACTTTCTGGAGCGCAGTGCCGGTTTCGGCATCGCTCAACACCTGATCGACTACACCGAAGCGGACACATACGCCCGGGTGTTTGTCATTGGTCTGCTCAACACCTTGCTGGTGACCTTCATCGGCGTGATCCTGGCGACGATCCTGGGTTTCATCGTGGGTGTGGCGCGGCTGTCGAAGAACTGGATCATCGCCAAGCTGGCGACGGTATATGTGGAAGTCTTCCGCAACATTCCGCCGCTGCTGCAGATCCTGTTCTGGTACTTCGCGGTGTTCCTGACCATGCCGGGGCCGCGCAACAGTCATAACTTCGGCGACACCTTCTTCGTCAGCAGCCGTGGCCTGAACATGCCGGCCGCGTTGATGGCGGACGGCTTCTGGCCGTTTATGACCAGTGTTGTAGTCGCCATCGTCGCCATCGTGCTGATGAGCCGCTGGGCCACCAAGCGCTTCGAAGCCACCGGTGTGCCGTTCCACAAGTTCTGGGTTGGCCTGGCGATGTTCCTGGTCATCCCTGCGCTGTGTGCGCTGATTTTCGGTGCACCGGTGCACTGGGAAATGCCGAAGCTGCAAGGCTTCAACTTCGTCGGCGGCTGGGTGTTGATCCCGGAACTGCTGGCGCTGACGCTGGCTTTGACCGTGTACACCGCGGCGTTCATCGCCGAGATCGTGCGCTCTGGCATCAAGTCGGTCAGCCACGGCCAGACCGAAGCGGCGCATTCCCTCGGCCTGCGCAACGGTCCGACCCTGCGCAAGGTGATCATCCCGCAAGCCCTGCGCGTGATCATCCCGCCGCTGACCAGCCAATACCTGAACCTGGCGAAGAACTCCTCGCTGGCGGCCGGTATCGGTTATCCGGAAATGGTCTCGCTGTTTGCCGGGACCGTGCTCAACCAGACCGGCCAGGCGATCGAGGTGATTGCCATCACCATGAGCGTGTACCTGGCGATCAGTATCAGCATTTCCCTGCTGATGAACTGGTACAACAAGCGCATTGCGCTGATCGAGCGGTAAGGAAAAGCGCATGAGTACTCATACTTTCAAACCCGACATGCCACCGCCGGCCAAGGTCTTCGGCCCGATGGCGTGGATGCGCGCGAACATGTTCTCCAGCTGGCTCAACACCCTGCTGACCCTGTTTGCGTTCTACCTCATCTACCTGGTGGTACCGCCGATCCTGCAGTGGGCGATCCTTGACGCCAACTGGGTCGGCACCAGCCAGGCCGACTGCACGAAGGAGGGCGCCTGCTGGGTGTTCATCCAACAGCGCTTCGGCCAGTTCATGTACGGCTACTACCCGCCGGTACTGCGCTGGCGCGTGGACCTGACGGTGTGGCTGGCGATTGTCGGCGTGGCGCCGTTGTTCATCTCGCGCTTTCACCATAAGGCGGTGTACGGGCTGAGCTTCCTGGTGCTGTACCCGATCATTGCCTGGTGTCTGCTGCATGGCGGCGTATTGGGTCTGGACGCCGTGGCGACCAGCCAGTGGGGCGGCCTGATGCTGACCCTGGTGATTGCCACCGTCGGCATCGCCGGTGCGTTGCCGCTGGGGATCGTCCTGGCGCTGGGCCGTCGTTCGAACATGCCGGCGATTCGCGTGGTCTGCGTGACCTTCATCGAGTTCTGGCGCGGCGTGCCGTTGATCACGGTGCTTTTCATGTCCTCGGTGATGCTGCCGTTGTTCCTGCCGGAAGGCATGAACTTCGACAAGCTGCTGCGGGCGCTGATCGGCGTGATCCTGTTCCAGTCGGCCTACGTGGCCGAAGTGGTGCGCGGTGGTCTGCAAGCAATTCCCAAGGGACAGTACGAAGCGGCGGCGGCGATGGGCCTGGGTTACTGGCGCAGCATGGGGCTGGTGATTCTGCCGCAGGCCCTGAAACTGGTGATCCCCGGCATCGTCAACACCTTCATTGCGCTGTTCAAGGATACGAGCCTGGTGATCATCATCGGCCTGTTCGACCTGCTCAACAGCGTCAAGCAAGCCGCCGCCGACCCGAAATGGCTGGGCATGGCCACCGAAGGCTATGTGTTCGCCGCCCTGGTGTTCTGGATTTTCTGTTTTGGTATGTCGCGCTATTCCATGCATCTGGAACGCAAGCTCGACACTGGCCACAAGCGCTAAGTCGCTACCTAATTTAGGAAGTTTTGTGATGAGCGAAGCAATCAAACAGCCTGTGAGCCCTGAAGGCATTATTCAGATGCAGGGCGTGAACAAGTGGTACGGTCAGTTTCACGTACTCAAGGACATCAACCTCAACGTCAAGCAGGGCGAGCGTATCGTGCTGTGCGGCCCGTCGGGTTCCGGAAAGTCCACCACCATTCGCTGCCTCAACCGTCTGGAAGAGCACCAGCAGGGCCGCATCGTGGTCGATGGCGTGGAGCTGACCAACGACCTCAAGCAGATCGAAGCGATCCGCCGTGAAGTCGGCATGGTGTTCCAGCACTTCAACCTGTTCCCGCACCTGACCATCTTGCAGAACTGCACCCTGGCGCCGATGTGGGTGCGCAAGATGCCCAAGCGCAAGGCCGAGGAAATTGCCATGCACTACCTGGAACGCGTACGCATTCCGGAGCAGGCGCACAAGTACCCGGGGCAACTGTCCGGCGGTCAGCAACAGCGTGTGGCGATCGCTCGCGCGCTGTGCATGAAGCCGAAGATCATGCTGTTCGACGAACCGACCTCGGCACTCGACCCGGAGATGGTGAAAGAGGTACTGGACACAATGATCGGCCTGGCCGAAGACGGCATGACCATGCTCTGCGTGACCCATGAAATGGGCTTCGCGCGTACCGTGGCCAACCGCGTGATCTTCATGGACAAGGGCGAAATCGTCGAACAGGCAGCGCCGAACGACTTCTTCGACAAGCCGCAGAACGAGCGCACCAAGCTGTTCCTGAGCCAGATCCTGCATTGATCAACCCCAGGCACTGAAATAAACCCGGACTGAGTTCCGGGTTTATTTTTGCCTGCGGAAAACTCATACCCCTGTAGGAGCGAGCTTGCTCGCGATGGACTGGAGCGCGCCGCGGGGTGCCTGCCAACCAGCGTTATCGTTGACGACCATCGCGAGCAAGCTCGCTCCTACAGGGGGAGGGCTGTTGCCGTTCTGGGATATGTTGACTAACATGTCAGAAAATTCATCCTATGATTGGATGAAAGGGCGAATTCCATGTCAGAAATTTCTCCATTAGTGAAACGATCCCTGGTCGATCAGGCCCTGGATCAGTTGCGCCTGCGCATCAACCAGGGCAACTGGGTCGTGGGCCAGCGCTTGCCCACCGAGCCTGAGTTGTCCGCCGAGCTGGGCATCAGTCGCAACACCGTGCGCGAAGCCATGCGCGTGTTGGCGTTTTCCGGGTTGATCGAAATCCGTCAGGGCGATGGCAGTTACCTGCGGGCGGTGGTCGATCCGCTCGATACTTTGAAGGCGCTGTCCCGTTGTTCTCTTGATCAGGCCCGGGAAACCCGGCACATCCTCGAAGTCGAGGCCATTGGCCTGGCGGCAGTGCGCCGAACCGATGAAGACCTGGTGGCATTGCGCGAGGCCCTGAGTGTCAGCGGCAGCCACTATCACGGCGATCTCGACACCTACATCGCCTGCGACCTGGTATTTCACCGCCGTCTGGTGGACGCCGCACACAACCCGACCCTCAGCGAGTTGTATCGCTATTTCTCCAGCGTCGTCGGCGCCCAATTGCGCCAGATCCTGAACATCGTCCCGCGCCGTCAGGAAGTGTTCGACCTGCATATCGCGTTGCTCGATGCCGTCGAGCAACGCGACCCGGAACGAGCCAAAGCCCTGTCGAGGCAGTTGATCAATGAACCTTGAAACCGAGAAGTCCATGCACCGCAGTGAGTTATCCACAGCCCCCAAACGTTCGGCCGAGCTGGAAGAGTTGCTGATCGATGCCGAGGCCGATGACGAACAGGTCCAGCAAGCTCACCCGGTTCTGCACCGGCCCTGGCTGTTGCTACTGGGCCTGATTCTGGTGGCGCTGAACCTGCGTCCGGCGCTGTCGAGCATGGCGCCGATGCTCAGCGAGGTCTCGAAGTCCCTTGGCTTGTCGGCGTCCGCGGCGGGGTTGCTGACCACGTTGCCGGTGCTTTGCCTTGGCCTGTTTGCGCCGTTGGCACCCGTGCTGGCGCGGCGATTTGGTGCGGAGCGGGTGGTGCTGGGCATTCTTCTGACCCTGGCGGGCGGGATCATCCTGCGCAGTTCGTTCGGTGAAATCGGTCTGTTTGCCGGCAGTGTGCTGGCCGGTGCCAGCATCGGCGTGATTGGCGTGTTGCTGCCGGGCATCGTCAAGCGCGACTTCCCGAAACAGGCCGGGACCATGACCGGTGTCTACACCATGGCCCTGTGCCTGGGCGCGGCGATGGCGGCGGGTGCGACCGTGCCGTTGAGTGAACACTTCGATAAGAATTGGGCGATGGGTCTCGGCTTCTGGGTTATTCCGGCATTAGCGGCGGCGCTGTTCTGGTTGCCGCAAGTCGGCCAGAAACACGGCGCGCACAACGTCGCCTACCGGGTTCGCGGATTGCTGCGCGATCCGCTGGCCTGGCAAGTGACCTTGTACATGGGCCTGCAATCGTCCCTGGCCTACATCGTGTTCGGCTGGTTGCCGTCGATCCTGATCGGGCGCGGCCTGACTCCGACCCAGGCCGGTCTGGTGCTGTCGGGTTCGGTGATCGTTCAACTGGTCAGCTCCCTCGCCGCGCCATGGCTGGCGACGCGCGGCAAGGATCAGCGCCTGGCGATTGTGATCGTGATGGCCCTGACCCTCGGCGGTCTGTTCGGTTGCCTGTACGCCCCGATTGAAGGTCTGTGGGGCTGGGCGATCGTGCTGGGGTTAGGGCAGGGCGCCACGTTCAGCCTGGCATTGACCCTGATCGTGCTGCGCTCGCGGGACTCCCACGTTGCGGCGAACCTGTCGAGCATGGCCCAGGGCTTCGGTTACACCCTGGCGTCCATGGGGCCGTTCGCGGTCGGCATCGTGCATGACTGGACCGGCGGCTGGACGGCCGTGGGCTGGATCTTCGGTGTCATCGGCCTTGGTGCGATCCTCGCCGGCCTGGGGGCCGGACGTGCGTTGTACGTGCAGGTCGAAAGCGAAAAGGTCTGATTCCCGCACACTGTCGGTATTCGTCTTGCGAATGCCGATAGTGTTCGACCCGTTTGCAGACTATCGTGCAGGCAATCTTTCGATACCCATTGCACAACAGGGAGTCTGCCCATGAGTGAAGTCCACAGCGCCTTGATCACCCGTTTCTACCAGGCCTTCCAGCGTCTCGACGGTGAGGCGATGGCTGCCTGCTACACCGATGACGTGGTGTTCAGTGACCCGGCGTTCGGCGAGCTTCGTGGTCGTGATGCTGGCGATATGTGGTGCATGCTCACCACTCGCGCCAAGGATTTCTCCCTGACCTTCGATCATGTCCGTGCCGATGATCGTATCGGTAGCGCCCATTGGGTCGCGACCTATCTGTTCAGCCAGACTGGCAATACCGTGGTCAATGACATCCAGGCACGCTTTGTCTTTCGCGATGGCAAGATCTGCGAGCATCACGACAGTTTCGACCTGTGGACATGGTCACGCCAGGCCCTGGGTTTCAAAGGTCTGCTGCTGGGCTGGACGCCACTTGTTCGCAACGCCGTTCGCTCACAGGCCCTGAAGGGGCTGAAGGCATTCCAGGCCAGTCGCTGATAAGATCGCGGCTTGTTTTCCTTCAAGCCCTGATCGTTACGTGACCACCCTCAGCGAAAGCCCTGTCGACGCCGACACCCCCGCGAGCAAAACCTGGTTCGTCTACCTCGTTCGCGCGGCCAACGGGTCGCTCTATTGTGGGATCAGCGATGATCCCGTGCGTCGCTTCGCCAAGCATCAAAGCGGCAAGGGCGCGCGATTCTTTCTTTCCAGCCCGGCCATGGCCCTGGTCTACACCGAACGCTGTCGCGACAAAAGCGATGCATTGCGTCAGGAGCGGCTGATCAAGAAACTCAAGAAGAGCGCCAAGGAATGCCTGGTGGCGAGCGCCGCCCCTGGCTTATCACTCTGACTGATCGGTTCCCATCAGGCAGATCTGTAGGCTGCCAGGTGATTGCGCGCTAAGCTGCGGACTCCTGATCCTTGCGGCGGAGCCGAGCATGTCCGAGTTGATTCTGCATCATTACCCGACGTCCCCCTTTGCCGAGAAGGCCCGCCTGTTGCTGGGCTTCAAGGGCTTGTCCTGGCGCTCGGTGAAGATCTCGCCAGTGATGCCAAAACCGGATCTCACGGCGTTGACCGGTGGCTACCGCAAGACACCGGTGTTGCAGGTCGGTGCCGATATCTATTGCGACACGGCATTGATTGCCCGGCGACTGGAGCAGGAAAAGGCCTTGCCGGCGTTCTTCCCGGAAGGTCAGGAAATGATCGTCGCGTCCTTTGCCGCCTGGGCTGATTCGGTGGTGTTCCAGCATGCGGTGAGCCTGGTGTTCCAGCCGGAATCGATTGCCGTGCGTTTCGGTAATTTACCGCAGGAAGCGATCAAGGCGTTCCTGGCCGACCGCGCCGGTTTGTTCAGTGGTGGTAGCGCGACAAAACTGTCTACCGAACAGGCGAAGCACCAGTGGCCGACGATCATGTCGCGTCTGGAGCTGCAGTTGCAGCGCGAGGAGGGTGACTACCTGTTTGGCGAGCCGTCGATTGCCGACTTCGCCCTGGCTCATTGCCTCTGGTTCCTCAAGGCCACGCCGGTGACGGCTCCGCTGGTCGAAGCTTATCCGGCAGTCAATGCATGGCATACGCGGGTGTTGGGCTTCGGTCATGGCGCATCCAGCGAGATGAGTTCCGAGGAGGCTTTGGCAGTGGCGCGCACGTCCACGCCAGCGGCTTTGCCGGATGAGCAATTCGTCGATCCCAACGGGTTCACGGTGGGTCAGCAGGTGGTCATCGCGGCCACGGACTATGGTGTTGATCCGGTCGCGGGAGAGCTGCTGTTTGCCGGCCGCGAAGAACTGATTGTACGGCGCGAGGACGAGCGCGGCGGTGTGGTGCATGTGCACTTCCCGCGGTTCGGTTTCCGGATAGAAGCCTGCTGAAAAAACTTTGTGGGAGCGAGCTTGCTCGCGATGGCGGACTGACATTCGACAAAATTGTTGGCTGTGTTGGCCTCATCGCGAGCAAGCTCGCTCCCACAGTTACTTCAACGCTGCCAGAATCGCATCCGGGTCATACCCGCGAATCAGCGTCCCGTTCACATCGATGATCGGAATGCCCCCACCGCCCAGCGCCTGATAGTCCTCGCGCGCGGCAGCATCCTTCTCGATGTCGAACTCCTTGTACGCAATGCCTTTCTGATCGAGGAAGCGTCGGGTCAGCTTGCAGTAACCACACCATTCGGTGGCGTAGAGCACAACGTTGGCCTTGGCCTGCGTCTGCGCCGACACCACTTGCGATGGATTGAACACCCGCTCGATCTTGCCCCAGTTCTGATAGGCCACGACCACCAGCAGGATCAGCAGGAATTTCTTCAGCACGCCGCCGAGCATCAGTTGCGACGCTTCAGCTGATCGGTGAGCGAAGTGGGCAGGCCCTTGATGATCAACGTGCCGGCTTCTTCGTCGTACTCGATCTTCGAGCCCAGCAGGTGTGCTTCGAAACTGATCGACAGGCCTTCGGCGCGACCAGTGAATCGGCGGAACTGGTTCAGGGTGCGTTTATCGGCCGGGATTTCCGGCGAGAGGCCGTAATCCTTGTTGCGGATGTGATCGTAGAAAGCCTTCGGGCGTTCTTCGTCGATCAGCCCCGACAACTCTTCCAGGCCCATCGGCTCACCGAGCTTGGCCTGGCTACTGGCGTAATCCACCAGGGTCTTGGTCTTCTCGCGGGCGTCGTCTTCCGGCAGGTCTTCGCTTTCGACGAAATCACTGAAGGCCTTGAGCAGGGTGCGGGTTTCACCCGGACCGTCGACGCCTTCCTGGCAGCCAATGAAGTCGCGGAAGTACTCCGAAACCTTTTTGCCGTTCTTGCCTTTGATGAACGAAATGTACTGCTTGGACTGTTTGTTGTTCTGCCACTCGGAAACGTTGATCCGCGCCGCCAGATGCAACTGGCCAAGGTCGAGGTGGCGGGATGGGGTCACGTCCAGTTCGTCGGTTACGGCCACGCCTTCACTGTGGTGCAGCAGGGCAATGGCCAGGTAGTCGGTCATGCCTTGCTGATAGTGTGCGAACAGCACGTGGCCGCCGACCGACAGGTTCGATTCCTCCATCAGTTTCTGCAGATGCTCGACCGCCACGCGGCTGAACGCAGTGAAATCCTGACCGCCCTCGAGGTACTCCTTCAGCCAGCCGCTGAACGGGAACGCGCCGGATTCCGGATGGAACAGGCCCCAGGCTTTACCCTGTTTGGCGTTATAGCTTTCGTTGAGGTCGGCGAGCATGTTCTCGATGGCCGCAGACTCAGCCAGTTCAGAGTCGCGGGCGTGGAGAACTGCAGGTGTGCCGTCGGGTTTTTTGTCGATCAGGTGGACGATGCAATGACGGATCGGCATGGGCTTCTCGGCTGAATGAAGAGAGGAGGGCGCGCTCCCCCGAAAAAGCGCCCAGTGTACCGCAACCACTGGTTTTGGCGCGGTGCGAAGGCCAATTCCCGGGCGACCGGCGGCGCTTATGCGATTTTTTCCCGATTTAGAGCAATAAAGCTGACCAAATGGGTAGCTGGAGGCGGATATTTCCCCGTCTCTGTGCTAGTTTTGCCCGGTCTTGCGCGAAGTCACTGCGTTAAGCCTGCAGTCAGCTTTTGTCAGGTCGAACCAAACCCTGATTTCGGTATCTATAACCCCGATCCCGAGGTTATTTCGCCGAGGGTGCCAGATCCAGAAGATCGGGCTCGATGGCTGACATTGCACTCTGCAATCCATATGAATTTGATAGGGAAGGAACACTACATGGCTCTTACTAAAGACCAACTGATCGCCGACATCGCTGAAGCTATCGACGCGCCGAAAACCACCGCGCGTAACGCTCTGGACCAACTGGGCCAAATCGTTGCCGATCAGCTGGAAAACGGCGGCGAAATCACTCTGCCGGGTATCGGCAAGCTGAAAGTGACTGAGCGCCCTGCCCGTACTGGCCGTAACCCTTCGACTGGCGCTGCCATCGAAATCGCTGCCAAGAAAGTGATCAAGCTGGTTGTGGCCAAAGGCCTGACCGACGCTGTTAACAAGTAAGACTTGTTAAAAAAAACCGTGCACCGGAGCGATCCGGGCACGGTTTTTTTGTGGGCGCTGTAACGGTTTACGCAAAGTAAATTATTGGAATAATCCCTTTGTTTGAAAGCAGTTGTTACCCGTGCACCTGATAGGGATAGTCGTTTTCGCTAAATAGCACATTTCTCTCTGTATAAAACGAACGTTCCTACAGAACTGATAGTTGAGTGTGCGCCTTGGGTCGGTAGTATCAATAAGGCGTAGCGCTTGGCTTTGCGTAATAAGCTAAACCAAATTTCAGTTGTTGGTTACAGGGACGTTTTTATGAAAGTTAAACAGTTGTTGATGTGCGTATCGTTTCTGGTGTCCGGCCAGGCTTTGGCAAATGTTACCGAGTACTGCCCGAGTCCTTCTGACATCAAGGAGTTGGCAGCCGGTATCTATAAAGCCCCGACAGCAAGTGGCGACGGAGAATGGTACGGCGTTTCGCAAACCGGGCGTGGGCCAATAGGCGAGTTTGAGTTGGCGATATTCGCGCCTCGCGTAGCAGCCGAGAGAGGCACTGTTGCCGGTGAGATTCTGCGTTGTGGTTACAAACTGCAAAATGGAGGCGATCTGGATATGAGGTACAAGCGAGAGGGAACTATTGTAAGTATTGATACCAGTGGACCATGGGAGCAATGGTATGGTCAGTATTACTGCGAAAGCAAAGAGGCGCGAGCTTGTGCGTTCACAGAGAATGTTCGTACAAAACGTTAAAGCGAAGATATCTAAACTTTCCTGTTATCGAAGTTGCAGGAAAGTTGTCAGGCAGTTGGTGGTTACAGATCTGAGCGTCACTGTTAATCGCTAGGTCTGTTAAAAGCCGTGTACAGGAGTCATCCGGGCACGGCTTTTTTGTGCGTCTGGCTTTTTACTCGGCTGTAGCTTTCGACCATCGTGCCTGACGCCAGGCCTGTTGCTGCGCTTTGGTCTGGAAGGTCCAGGCGACGAAGCGGCTCTGCTTTTGGCCTTGGCCCATTTCGACCACTTGGCTGTCCAAAGCACCGACCTTTTTCAAGGCGGTCTGGATCGCCGGCAGGTTCGACGCCTTCGACACCAGTGTGCTGAACCACAGCACTTGTTGCGCCACTTGTACGCTCTCGCTGACCAGTTGCGTGACGAAGCGCACCTCCCCACCTTCACACCATAATTCCGCTGCTTGCCCGCCGAAGTTTAACACCGGCAGCTTGCGCTTCGGATCGGCTTTGCCCAGGGCGCGCCATTTGCGTGTGCTGCCCCGTGTGGCCTCGTCCAGAGAGGCATGGAACGGCGGATTGCACATCGTCAGGTCAAAGCGCTCTGCGCTCTCCAGCAGGCCAGTGAGGATCTGCTTGGAGTTGTTCTGCTGACGTACCTGGATCGCTTTGTTCAGGCCATTGGATTGAATGATGGCCTTCGCCGCGGCGATGGCGGTCGCATCGATATCGGAACCGAGGAACTGCCAGCGATAGTCGCTGTAACCGATCAGCGGATACACGCAGTTGGCGCCCATGCCGATGTCCAGCACCTTCACGGCGGCGCCACGGGGGATCACACCGTCATTGCCACTGGCCAGCAGGTCGGCGAGGAAGTGCACGTAATCGGCGCGGCCGGGCACCGGTGGGCACAGGTAGTCGGCCGGAATGTCCCAGTGAGCGATGCCATAGAACGATTTGAGCAGCGCCCGGTTGAACACCCGCACGGCTTCAGGGCTGGCGAAGTCGATGCTTTCCTTGCCGTACGGATTGATGATCACGAATTTCTTCAATTCCGGAGCGCTTTTGATCAGCGTCGGAAAGTCGTAGCGACCCTGATGGCGATTGCGCGGGTGCAGGCTGGCCTTTTCCTTCGGGGCGACGGCCGTGGCCGGAGTCTTCGGGGCAGGCTTTTTGCGCGCAGGCTTGGGGGAGCGGGGGGCGGTCATGGCGGTGGTCGATTCGGGTATGGCTAAAAGTGGCGGGCATTGTCCCACATCTGTGGGGCAACACCGATCAAATGTGGGAGCGGGCTTGCTCGCGAAAGCGGACTTTCAGTCGATATTTATATCGAGTGTTATGGCCTCTTCGCGAGCAAGCCCGCTCCCACAGGGGATCTTCATTGGATGTAAGAAAGTGACAGGCATGAAAAAGGGAGGCCATTAGCGGCCTCCCTCTTTCATTGCGATCTGCCGTTACAAACTGGCAATCCGCGCATGCTGCTCGGCCAGCTTGCCCAGGGCCTGTTCGGCCTCGGCCAGTTTGGCGCGTTCTTTCTCGATGACTTCAGCCGGTGCCTTGTCAACGAAACCGGCGTTGGACAGCTTGCCGCCGACTCGTTGCACTTCACCTTGCAGACGCTGGATTTCCTTGTCCAGACGCGCCAGTTCCGCACCTTTGTCGATCAAGCCGGCCATTGGCACCAGCACTTCCATCTCGCCGACCAGCGCGGTGGCGGACAGCGGTGCTTCTTCGCCAGCAGCCAGTACGGTGATCGATTCCAGGCGCGCCAGCTTCTTCAGCAGGGCTTCGTTCTCGGTCAGGCGACGCTGATCCTCGGCGCTGACGTTCTTCAGGAACAGCGGCAGCGGTTTGCCCGGGCCGATGTTCATTTCGCCGCGGATGTTACGGGTGCCGAGCATCAGGCCCTTGAGCCATTCGATGTCATCTTCGGCCGCCTGATCGATGCGTGTTTCGTTGGCTACTGGCCAAGGTTGCAGCATGATCGTCTTGCCTTCGATGCCGGCCAGCGGCGCGATGCGCTGCCAGATTTCTTCGGTGATGAACGGCATGAACGGGTGCGCCAGACGCAGGGCGACTTCCAGCACGCGCACCAGGGTGCGACGGGTGCCGCGCTGGCGTTCGACCGGTGCGTTTTCGTCCCACAGCACAGGCTTGGAGAGTTCCAGGTACCAGTCGCAATACTGGTTCCAGATGAACTCGTACAAGGCTTGTGCTGCCAGGTCGAAACGGAACTGGTCAAGCTGGCGGGTCACTTCGGCTTCGGTGCGCTGCAGCTGCGAAATGATCCAGCGGTCAGCCAGGGACAGCTCAAAGGCTTCGCCGTTCTGGCCGCAGTCTTCGCCCTTGTCCAGTACGTAGCGCGCCGCGTTCCAGATCTTGTTGCAGAAGTTGCGATAGCCTTCGACGCGGCCCATGTCGAACTTGATGTCACGACCGGTGGACGCCAGCGAGCAGAAGGTGAAGCGCAGGGCGTCGGTGCCGTAGCTGGCGATGCCTTCGGCGAACTCGTCGCGGGTCTGCTTCTCGATCTTCTTCGCCAGTTTCGGCTGCATCATGCCGGAGGTGCGCTTCTGCACCAGGGCTTCGAGTTCGATGCCGTCGATGATGTCCAGCGGGTCCAGGACGTTGCCCTTGGACTTGGACATCTTCTGGCCCTGGCCATCGCGCACCAGGCCGTGGACGTAGACGGTCTTGAACGGAACCTGCGGAGTGCCGTCTTCGTTTTTCACCAAATGCATGGTGAGCATGATCATCCGGGCTACCCAGAAGAAAATGATGTCGAAGCCGGTTACCAAGACGTCGGTGGAGTGGAATTTCTTCAGGAACTCGGTTTTTTCCGGCCAGCCGAGGGTGGAGAACGTCCACAGGCCCGAGCTGAACCAGGTGTCGAGAACGTCATTGTCCTGTTGCAGCGCAACGTCCGGGCCGATGCTGTGCTTGGCCCGCACTTCGGCTTCGTCGCGACCGACGTAGACCTTGCCCGACTCGTCGTACCAGGCCGGAATCCGGTGGCCCCACCACAGCTGACGGCTGATGCACCAGTCCTGGATGTCGCGCATCCACGAGAAATACATGTTTTCGTACTGTTTCGGCACGAACTGGATACGGCCGTCTTCAACGGCGGCAATCGCAGGTTCGGCCAACGGCTTGGTGGACACGTACCACTGGTCGGTCAGCCAAGGCTCGATGACGGTGCCGGAGCGGTCGCCTTTCGGCACCTTCAGGGCGTGATCGTCAACGCTGACCAACAGGCCGGCGGTGTCGAACGCGGCCACGATCTGCTTGCGCGCTTCGAAGCGGTCGAGACCGGCGTATTCGGGCGGGATCTTGCCGTCGATGGTTTCGTTCAGCGTGCCGTCGAGGTTGAACACCTGGCAAGCCGGCAGGACCGATGCGTTTTTGTCGAAGATGTTCAGCAGCGGCAGGTTGTGACGCTTGCCGACTTCATAGTCGTTGAAGTCGTGGGCCGGGGTGATTTTCACGCAGCCGGTGCCGAATTCAGGGTCGCAATAATCGTCGGCGATGATCGGGATGCGGCGGCCAACCAGTGGCAGCTCGACAAATTTGCCGATCAGGGCTTTGTAGCGTTCATCGTTCGGGTTAACGGCCACGGCGGAGTCGCCGAGCATGGTTTCCGGGCGAGTGGTCGCGACGATCAGGAAGTCGTTGCCTTCAGCGGTCTTGGCGCCGTCGGCCAGCGGGTATTTCAGGTTCCACAGGAAACCTTTCTCGTCGTGGTTCTCCACTTCGAGGTCGGAAATCGCCGTGTGCAGCTTGGTGTCCCAGTTGACCAGGCGCTTGCCGCGGTAGATCAGGCCGTCTTCGTGCAGGCGGACGAAAGCCTCTTTAACGGCCTCCGAGAGGCCGTCGTCCATGGTGAAGCGCTCGCGGCTCCAATCTACGGACGAACCGAGACGACGGATCTGACGGCTGATGTTGCCACCGGACTCATCTTTCCACTCCCAGACTTTCTCGAGGAATTTCTCGCGGCCCAGGTCATGGCGGCTCTGGCCCTTGGCTTCGAGCTGACGCTCCACCAACATCTGCGTGGCGATACCGGCGTGGTCGGTGCCCGGCTGCCACAGGGTGTTGCGACCCTGCATGCGGCGGAAACGGATCAGGGCGTCCATGATCGCGTTGTTGAAGCCGTGCCCCATGTGCAGGCTGCCGGTGACGTTCGGCGGCGGGATCATGATGGTGTAGGACTCGCCCGCGCCTTGCGGGGCGAAGTAATTCTCTGACTCCCAGGTGTTGTACCAGGAAGTTTCAATGGCGTGCGGCTGGTAGGTCTTATCCATGCGCGGCGGGACCCTATTGGCATTTATTCAGGAAAAGCCGGGAAGTATAGCGGGGATGAGCCCATGCGCGTAGAGCGAGGTGACAATGGGTGGGGGAAAAGTTGTGGTTATTCGGGGAGTATTTTGTCTGCAATGACGCCATCGCGGGCAAGCCACGCTCCCACAGGATCAGTGTCGATCACAAAATAGTGGTTCGACAAAAAACCTGTGGGAGCGGCGGTGCGGCGATCCGACTTGCTCGCGAAAGCAATCTGTCAGGCGACCTGATTCAAATCGTTATGTCGCGTTTCCTTCAGGCACAGCACCGCGATCAAACTCAGCACCGCCGCCGCGGACACATAACCGCCGACATAACTCAATCCGCCCATCGCCACCAGTTTCTGGGCGAAGAACGGCGCCGCGGAAGCGCCGACGATACCGCCCAGGTTGTAGGCCGCCGAGGCGCCGGTGTAGCGCACGTGGGTGGGGAACAGCTCCGGCAGCAACGCCCCCATAGGCGCAAATGTCACACCCATCAAAAACAGTTCGATGCACAGGAACAACGCCACGCCCCAGGTCGAGCCTTGGGTCAGCAGGGGCTCCATGAGGAAGCCGGACAGGATCGCCAGCACACCGCCGATGATCAGCACCGGTTTGCGCCCATAACGGTCGCTGGCCCAGGCCGACAGCGGGGTGGCGGCAGCCATGAACAGCACCGCGAAGCACAATAGGCCGAGGAAGGTTTCGCGGCTGTAGCCGAGCGTTGCCACGCCGTAACTCAGGGAAAACACGGTGGAGATGTAAAACAGCGCGTAGCACACGACCATTGCGCCGGCTCCCAGCAATACGGGCGCCCAGTATTGGCCGAACAGCTCGAACAGCGGGATCTTCACTCGTTCCTGGCGCGCCATGGCGTTGGCGAACACCGGGGTCTCATGCAGCTTGAGACGAACGTACAGGCCGACCATCACCAGTGCGGCGCTGAGCAGGAACGGAATACGCCAGCCCCATGAGCGGAACTGTTCGTCATCCAGCACCACGGCCAGGGTCAGGAACAGGCCGTTGGCCGCCAGAAAGCCGATGGATGGACCCAGCTGCGGGAACATGCCGAACCACGCGCGCTTGCCTTTCGGCGCGTTCTCCGTGGCCAGCAATGCCGCGCCACCCCATTCGCCGCCCAATCCAAGGCCTTGGCCGAAGCGCAGGACGCAAAGCAGGATCGGTGCCCAGGCGCCAATGCTGTCGTATCCCGGCAGCACGCCGATCAGCGTGGTACACACGCCCATCAGCAGCAGCGAGGCGACCAGGGTCGATTTGCGGCCGATACGGTCGCCGAAGTGACCGAAAAGGGCCGAACCCAAGGGGCGTGCAAGGAAGGCGATGCCGAACGTGAGAAAAGCCGAAAGCATCTGGGCGGTGCCGGATGTCTGCGGAAAGAACACCGGGCCGATCACCAGCGCGGCGGCGGTGGCATAGACGTAGAAGTCGTAGAACTCGATGGCGGTACCGATGAAGCTTGCGGTGGCCACGCGGGTGGCGGAGTTCGTCGGTTGCGCAGGTGTGGAGTCGCTGTAAGTCGTGCTGGTCGTCATGCGGTTATCCCTGACAGTCATGTGCTCCAGTGGAGCGAATTATTATGGTCGAGAACCCAGGGATGTGGGCGGAGGCACGGTCGCTGTTCAAGGTAGGAACAGTCGTCGGTTTGTTGCGGACTTTGCTGGTGGACAGGCCGGATGCTGCGACGTGCGGGGTAAGCACGGGGCCGGCGAGGCTTGGGTAAGCGTTTCGATTATAGGAAGGTGGCTAACGATCGAACAAGAGGGCTTGCGAGGACATTGTGGCGAGGGGGCTTGTCGGAACGCCGCACCGCCCCGTTCGGCTGCGAAGCAGTCGTAAAGTCGGCAGCCACGGTGTACCAGATGAAAAGTAGTTGCATGGTTTAGCACTGCTTCGCAGCGCAACGGGGGCAAGCCCCCTCGCCACAAGGATTTGTGTCGGGTTTTAGATAACCACAGGCATCGAGCTGGTCTGCCAGATCAGCACCCGCGTGACACGGTTGTCCTCGGTCTCGAGAATTTCCAGGCGATACCGGCCGATCTTCAGGCACACCGCGCTATCGGGAATAGTCTCCAGGGCCTCGGTCACCAGGCCGTTCAGGGTTTTCGGGCCATCGCTGGGCAGGTGCCAGCCGAGGCTCTTGTTCAGCTCGCGAATGGACGCGGCACCGTCGACCACCAAGCGTCCGTCGGCTTGCGGATGAATGTGCGGATTGTCCAGGCTCTGCTGGCTTTCGAACTCGCCGACGATTTCTTCGAGAATGTCTTCCAGGGTGACGATGCCCAGCACTTCGCCGTATTCGTCGACCACCATGCCCAGGCGTCGCTGCTGCTTGTGAAAGTTGAGCAGTTGCAGTTGCAACGGGGTACTTTCCGGCACGAAGTACGGCTCGTGGCTGGCCGCCAGCAACGCTTCCCTGGTCAGGCTCGCATCGGGCAGCAAATGAAGGATGTGTCGGGTGTTGAGGACGGCTTCGACCTGGTTGATATCGCTGTGGAACACCGGCAGGCGCGTGCGTTTGTTGTGGCGCAATTGTTCGATGATTTCTTCGATGGAGTCATCGAGATTGATGCCGTCCACGTCGCTGCGCGGTACCAGGATGTCATTGACGGTAATGTTGTCCAGCGCGTGGATGCCTGGCAGCGGGTGAGGGCGGCTTGCGGTTTCGGAGGGCGCATGCCGCTCCGTCAGCGCTTCGTCCTCGCTTTGTTGCACCACTTTGGCTTTACGGGCGAATGGGCGCGTCAGCAACTGACTGATGCTGTTGAGCAGCCATGCCGCGGGATAGATGATTTTCAGCGGTAACCGCAGCAGGTTGTTGCCCTGGGCCAGGATCGCATCCGGATAGCGGGTGGCGAGGGCGCGTGGCAAATAGTCGGAAAACACCAGCAACATGGCGCCCGCTCCGAGGCAGGCGACCCACGGGCCGTTCTCGGCCCAGGTGAACATGGCCAGCAAGGTGCTGATGACCACCACGAGTGCACGGCACAGAGTGTTGCAAAAAATCAGGCTGGCCAGTGGGAAGCTGAGTTTCGCTACCGGTTTGTCGCTGGAACGCGTTGCGGTGCGCTGGGCCAGCAAATGCTGGTGCGCCGCTTCGATGGCGGTAAACAGCCCTGACCATAAAACCAGCAGGGTCACTACCGCGAGCATCGGCCCTATGGGCAAGTCGTCCATTAATGCCGCCCGTCAGATATGCAGGATGTATTCACGAACCAGCTTGCTGCCGAAATACGCCAGCATCAACAGGCAAAAACCGGCCAGGGTCCAGCGAATGGCTTTGTGCCCGCGCCAGCCAAGGCGATTGCGTCCCCACAGCAGCACGCTGAAAACGACCCAGGCCAGGCAGGCCAGCAGTGTTTTGTGCACCAGATGCTGGGCGAACAGGTTCTCTACGAACAGCCAGCCGGAAATCAGCGATAGCGACAACAGCGTCCAGCCGGCCCAGAGGAAACCGAACAGCAGGCTTTCCATGGTTTGCAGTGGCGGGAAGTTCTTGATCAGCCCGGATGGGTGCTTGTGCTTGAGCTGATGGTCTTGAATCAGCAGCAACAAAGACTGGAACACCGCGATGGTGAACATGCCGTAGGCCAGGATCGAAAGCAGGATGTGGGCGAGGATGCCCGGCTCCTCAACGATGACCTGTACCGTGCCGGCGGGAGCAAAATGCGCCAGCAACACGGTCAAGGCCCCAAGCGGGAGCAGCAGGACCAGCAGGTTCTCCACCGGAATCCGCGAGCAGGCCAGCAGGGTCAGTGCGATGACCGCCACGGCTATCAGGCTGGCGGCACTGAAGAAGTCCAGGGCCAGGCCGGTCGGGGTCAGCAGGTGGGTGAGCAGGCTGACGCTGTGGGCCAATACGGCGAGCACGCCGAGCATGACCAGCAGGCGTTTGTTGACCTTGGCGCCGGACGCCAGGCGAGTGCCCTGGTAAATGGTCGCAGCGGCGTACAAGCAGGCGGCGGCGAGAGTAGTTAGCAAGCTGGGTGACAAGGGGAGCATAAATCCTGTTAGGCAAGCCCGAAAGTCGCTGAGTTTGGCATAGAACCCCCGCCACACGAAAGACCGCGCAACCCGACGGCGAGGTGTCCGCCGGCCGCAGTCTTCGCTATAATCCGCGACCTGCCCACGCCGCAGGCTCGCCGAGCACACGTTTAGTCCGGTCCGGGCCGCCATTATCCCGGTCTACACAGGGCCTGAAAGGATCGCGCAATGTTTGAAAACTTAACCGACCGTCTCTCGCAGACGCTGCGCCATGTCACCGGCAAGGCCAAGCTGACTGAAGACAACATCAAAGACACCCTGCGCGAAGTGCGCATGGCGTTGCTCGAAGCCGACGTCGCCCTGCCGGTGGTCAAGGACTTCGTCAATTCGGTCAAGGAACGCGCCGTCGGCACCGAGGTGTCACGCAGCCTGACGCCGGGCCAGGCCTTCGTGAAGATCGTCCAGGCCGAACTCGAAAGCCTGATGGGCGCGGCCAACGAAGATTTGAACCTGAGCGCAGTGCCGCCAGCGGTCATCCTCATGGCAGGTTTGCAGGGCGCTGGTAAAACCACCACCGCCGGCAAGCTCGCGCGCTTCCTTAAAGAGCGCAAGAAGAAGTCGGTCATGGTCGTGTCCGCCGACGTTTATCGTCCAGCGGCGATCAAGCAGCTGGAAATGCTCGCCGGTGAAGTCGGCGTTACCTTCTTCCCGTCCGACCTGAGCCAGAAGCCGGTCGAGATCGCGCAAGCGGCTATCAAGGAAGCCAAACTCAAATTCATCGACGTGGTCATCGTCGATACCGCCGGTCGCCTGCACATCGATGAAGAGATGATGGGCGAGATCAAGGCCCTGCACGCCGCGATCAACCCGGTCGAAACCCTGTTCGTGGTCGACGCCATGACCGGCCAGGACGCCGCCAACACGGCCAAGGCCTTCGGCGATGCATTGCCGCTGACCGGTGTGATCCTGACCAAGGTCGACGGCGACGCCCGTGGCGGTGCCGCACTGTCGGTGCGCGCCATCACCGGCAAGCCGATCAAGTTCATCGGTATGGGCGAGAAGAGCGAAGCGCTCGATCCGTTCCATCCTGAGCGTATCGCCTCGCGCATCCTCGGCATGGGCGACGTGCTCAGCCTGATCGAGCAGGCGGAAGCGACCCTCGACAAGGACAAGGCCGACAAGCTGGCCAAGAAACTGAAGAAGGGCAAGGGCTTCGACCTCGAAGACTTCCGCGATCAGCTGCAACAGATGAAGAACATGGGCGGCCTCGGCGGGCTCATGGACAAGCTGCCGAACATGGGTGGCGTGAACCTGGCGCAAATGGGCAACGCCCAGGGTGCGGCAGAGAAGCAATTCAAGCAGATGGAAGCCATCATCAACTCCATGACCCCGGCCGAGCGCCGCGACCCTGAGATGATCAGTGGTTCGCGCAAGCGCCGGATCGCCATGGGTTCCGGCACCCAGGTGCAGGACATCGGCCGCTTGATCAAGCAGCACAAGCAGATGCAGAAGATGATGAAGAAGTTCTCTGCAAAAGGCGGAATGGCCAAGATGATGCGCGGCATGGGCGGAATGTTGCCCGGCGGCGGCATGCCAAAGATTTAGTGTCCAGTCACGCCAATACTGCTCAATTTTGGCGGCGCCTGTGGACCTCATGCTGCGTTGCCGCTCCTCGCCATAGCCAGCTATGACTCGTCGCGGCGCATTGCCTGAGGTCCACAGTCACTCGCCAAAATATGAGCATTATTGGCGAGACTGGACAGAAGAATCCGCGCCGGTCATCGCACCGGCGCAGACCCGCAAGGAAGCGGGATCTCCAGCAAACCCGCACTTGGCGGGAGCTGACCGGCCGTTTTCAACGACGGCTCTATAGCAAATCTGCATGGCGGCCGATAGACCGCCGGAAAAAGTCATTTGCAAAAGTCCGGATATTCCTTAGAATATGCGGCCTTTCGGGCACCCATGCCCGCTGTGCCTTTAGATTTGCAGCACCGACTACAGGAACGATGTTCACATGCTAACAATCCGTCTTGCCCTTGGCGGCTCCAAAAAGCGCCCGTTTTACCACTTGACCGTAACCGACAGCCGCAACCCGCGCGACGGTTCGCACAAGGAACAGGTTGGCTACTTCAACCCTGTTGCCCGTGGTCAGGAAGTTCGTCTGTCCGTGAACCAAGAGCGCGTAGCCTACTGGCTGAGCGTTGGTGCACAACCTTCTGAGCGCGTTGCTCAGTTGTTGAAGGAATCTGCTAAGGCTGCGGCCTGAGCAATATGAACGCGACGCCAGCCATTGCTGATGATTTGATCGTTATCGGCAAGATTTATTCTGTTCACGGCGTTCGCGGCGAAGTGAAGGTGTACTCCTTTACTGATCCGATTAAAAACCTGCTGGACTACAAAACCTGGACGCTCAAGCGTGACGGTAATGTAAAGCAGGTAGAGCTGGTCAGCGGACGCGGGAATGACAAGTTCCTGGTCGCAAAGCTCAAGGGTCTCGATGATCGCGAAGAAGCTCGTCTTCTGGCCGGTTATGAGATCTGCGTGCCGCGCAACCTGTTCCCTGAACTGACCGACGGCGAGTACTACTGGTACCAGCTGGAAGGTCTCAAGGTCATCGATACGCACGGACAACTGTTCGGAAAAATCGATCACCTGCTGGAGACCGGCTCGAACGATGTCATGGTGGTCAAGCCTTGCGCTGGCAGCCTGGATGATCGCGAACGCCTGTTGCCCTATACGGAGCAATGCGTGTTGGCCGTCGACCTGGCCGCGGGCGAGATGAAGGTGGATTGGGACGCGGATTTCTAAGCGTGGCTAACTTGCGCGTAGAAGTGATCAGTCTGTTTCCCGAGATGTTTTCCGCCATCAGCGAGTACGGCATCACCAGTCGGGCGGTGAAACAGGGGCTCTTGCAGCTCACCTGTTGGAATCCGCGAGACTACACGACGGATCGACATCACACTGTGGACGATCGCCCGTTTGGCGGTGGTCCGGGCATGGTGATGAAGATCAAGCCCCTGGAAGATGCTCTGGTTCAGGCCAAGGCAGCAGCCGGGGAGGCGGCGAAGGTGATTTACCTGTCCCCCCAAGGCCGTCAACTGACTCAGTCGGCGGTACGCGAGTTGGCGAATCTGGATGCATTGATCCTGATTGCCGGCCGCTATGAAGGCATTGACGAGCGTTTTATTGATGCTCATGTCGATGAAGAGTGGTCGATTGGCGACTATGTACTGTCTGGCGGCGAGCTGCCGGCGATGGTCCTGATCGATGCGGTTACACG
Organism: Pseudomonas sp. BF-B-30; assembly: GCF_019956305.1. Lineage (NCBI taxonomy): Bacteria > Pseudomonadati > Pseudomonadota > Gammaproteobacteria > Pseudomonadales > Pseudomonadaceae > Pseudomonas > Pseudomonas sp. BF-B-30. The sequence goes on from NZ_JAHBDG010000077.1 coordinate 189,848, forward strand.
ACTGCTGCCTGGAGCTTTAGGGCATGCGGACTCCGCAGAGGAAGATTCCTTTACGGATGGTTTGCTGGATTGCCCGCACTACACCCGACCGGAGGTGTATGCGGATCAGCGTGTTCCCGACGTATTGCTAAGTGGCAATCACGCGCACATCCGGCGTTGGCGTTTACAGCAGTCCCTTGGTCGGACCTTTGAACGACGCGCCGATCTTCTGGAAAGCCGCTCGCTTTCTGGAGAAGAGAAGAAGCTGCTCGAGGAATACATCCGCGAGCGGGACGATAGTTAACAACGTATCGATGGTAGATCCGACGATTTACCTTAGGAGCACAGCATGACTAACAAAATCATCCTTGCACTCGAAGCAGAGCAGATGACCAAAGAGATCCCTACCTTTGCCCCGGGCGACACCATTGTCGTTCAGGTGAAAGTGAAGGAAGGCGACCGTTCGCGTCTGCAAGCGTTCGAAGGTGTTGTTATCGCCAAGCGTAACCGCGGCGTAAACAGTGCATTCACCGTTCGTAAAATCTCCAACGGTGTTGGCGTAGAGCGTACTTTCCAGACCTACTCCCCGCAAATCGACAGCATGGCTGTCAAGCGTCGCGGTGACGTACGTAAAGCCAAGCTGTACTACCTGCGCGACCTGTCGGGCAAAGCAGCTCGCATCAAGGAAAAACTGGCTTAAGTCCAGCTTCCGATGCAAAAAAAGCAGCCTGCGGGCTGCTTTTTTGTTGCCTGCGGTTTAACGAATTCTCCGGATCGCGGCCTGACGCGAGACCGGGTTGCGGCCATCGCGAGCAAGCTCGCTCCCACAGTAGATCTTCTGCGACCACAATGCCTGTGAACGCCATAGATCCCCTGTGGGAGCGAGCTTGCTCGCGATGCGATTTACGTAGCGTCGCTGGTTTCAGGCTGAATCAACGCCAACAACGTCCACCCTGCTGAAGGCTTGACCGCACTGTCCGGCGTCACCACATGCACCCAGCCACTGTCATCACGAGCAAACAGCAGAGTCGCACGCTCGCCATGCAACGCCTGATAATCCTCCCAGCCAAAGCCCTCGGTCAGGTTCGTGCTGTACAACTCAGCCCCCTGATGCAGCTGATTGGCCAGCTTGATGTAGGTTAACTCCTCATTGCCTAGCAAACGCCCGCGATGTTCATGGCTGGCGCGATGTTTGTCGGTGCGTCGGCTCTCCTGGCCGCTGGCCAGTCCGAACAGCCGTTGATGGCCGAAATCATGGCGAAAACGCATTGCGGCGAGGGTGTTCAACTCCCCGGACGGTGACAACGCCAGCAAATGCCCGAGGCCGACCAGATCCAGATGCGCATCGGCATGTTGCGAGGCCGGGTTGCCAAAATAGGTCGGCAAGCCTTCCATCCGGGCTGCGCGAATGTTTTCCCAGCTCGAATCCGTCAACAGTACGCGACTGCCCAGTTGCTGCAGGGCCTTGCCCAGCGTGCGCGCAGGTCCGTTGGCGCCGATGATCAGAAAGCCGCTCGGTGCCGGTTCCGCCACCTTCAGCAGGCGCGCCAGCGGTCGTGCCGTGGCGCTTTGCAACACCACCGTGCCGATGATCACCGCAAAGGTGAGCGGCACCAGCAGCAACGCTCCCTGGTGACCGGCCTCATGCAGGCGAATGGCGAAGATTGCCGACACCGCCGCTGCCACGATGCCCCGTGGGGCAATCCACGCCAGCAGCGCCCGTTCGCGCCAACCCAGGCTGGAGCCCGCCGTGCTCAGCAGCACATTCAAAGGGCGGGCGATGAACTGAATGACCAGCAGCAAAATCAGCACCAGAGGCCCGAGGCCGATCATGGCGTTCAGGTCCAGCCGTGCCGCCAGCAGAATGAACAGGCCGGAGATCAGCAACACGCTGAGGTTTTCCTTGAAATGCAGGATGTGCCGTACATCCACGCCTTTCATGTTGGCCAGCCACATGCCCATCAGTGTCACGGCCAGCAACCCGGATTCATGGGTGACCTCGTTGGAGGCAATGAAAATACCCAGGACTGCCGCGAGCGCCGCCAGGTTGTGCAGGTATTCCGGCAGCCACTGGCGGCGAATCAGGGTGCCGAGCAACCAGCCACCCAAAATACCGAACAGGCTCCCGCACAAAATCACGCCGCCGAAGGTCAGCAGGCTTTCCTTGAGGCCGTTACCTTCGGCACTGGCAATGATGAAGCTATAGACGACTACCGCCAGCAGGGCGCCGATGGGGTCGATGACAATGCCTTCCCAGCGCAGGATATTGGCAATCGACGCTTTCGGGCGCACGACGCGCAGCATCGGTACGATCACGGTCGGCCCTGTCACCAGGGTCAGGCTGCCGAACAGGATGGCCAGCAACCAGTCGAACCCCAGCAGCCAGTGAGTGGCGACAGCAATGACCACCCAGGTGGAGAGGGCACCAATCGTGACCAGGCGATGGACGACGCTGCCGATTTCGCGCCACTCGGACAGATGCAGGGTCAGGCTGCCTTCGAACAGGATCAGCGCCACCGCCAAGGACACCAGCGGCATCAGCAATGGCCCGAACATTTCTTGCGGGTCGAGCAAGTGCAGCACGGGGCCAGCCAGGATGCCGGTCAGCAGCAGAAAAAGAATCGCCGGCAATTTCAAGCGCCAGGCCAGCCATTGGCAAAGCAGCGCCGCCGCGCCTATCCCGCCAAATGCCAATAAAATCTGCTGCTCGCTCATTGCTGCTCCCTGTTCCTTGAAATGGCGGCCTATGAAAGACTAGCGGCCGTTTTCATGTCCAATCTTAATTTTGCGTGCAGCCTCAAGGCTGCATGATTCGAGTACCCATGCCTGCCATCGATCACCCGCTGATAGACCAATTCCTCGATGCCCTGTGGTTGGAGAAAGGTCTTTCCGACAACACCCGCGATGCCTATCGCAGTGACCTGGCGCTGTTCAACGGCTGGTTGCAGGAAAAAGGGCTGGAGCTGATCAACGCTGGCCGCGAACTGATCCTTGATCACCTGGCTTGGCGTCTGGAACAAAACTACAAGCCTCGTTCCACTGCGCGATTTCTCTCCGGTGTGCGTGGGTTCTATCGCTACTTGCTGCGGGAAAAACTCATCGCCGTCGATCCGACCCTTCGCATCGACATGCCGCAGCTGGGTAGGCCGCTGCCGAAATCCTTGTCGGAAGCCGACGTGGAGGCGCTGTTGAAAGCGCCGGACCTGAGTGAAGCCATTGGCCAGCGTGACCGGGCCATGCTTGAAGTCCTGTACGCCTGCGGCCTGCGAGTGACGGAGCTGATCAGCCTGACGCTGGAGCAGGTCAATCTACGTCAGGGCGTGCTGCGCGTGATGGGCAAGGGTAGCAAGGAGCGTCTGGTGCCGATGGGTGAAGAGGCAATTGTCTGGGTCGAGCGCTACATGCGCGATGGCCGTGGCGAACTGCTCGGCGGGCGTCCCAGCGATGTGTTGTTCCCGAGTCAGCGTGGCGAGCAGATGACGCGTCAAACCTTCTGGCACCGGATCAAGCACCAGGCCAAGGTGGCCGGGATCGGCAAGTCGCTGTCGCCGCACACCTTGCGCCATGCCTTCGCCACGCATCTGCTCAATCACGGTGCAGACCTGCGGGTGGTGCAGATGCTGCTGGGGCACAGCGATTTGTCTACGACGCAGATCTACACCCATGTTGCCCGGGCGCGCTTGCAGGATTTGCACGCCAAGCATCATCCACGCGGGTGAATCTCCCGAGATCCGCTTTTCTGTGGGAGCGGGCTTGCCCGCGAAGAGGCCGGCACATACAACATTGATGTCGCCTGATACGACGCTTTCGCGAGCAAGCCCGCTCCCACAGGAGATTGTGTCGCCACAAATGTCTTGCATCAGGTGCATTCGGCCATGTGGGCCTTATGTGATAGGCTGGGCCGGTTTGCACGATGGGCGTTTATGACCCGGTGTTTCGGCACGGGCGTTCTGATCGTCCCATTTGTCCGTCTTCAGGAGTTCTCATGCGTCTGACCCAGATTTTCGCCGCCGCAGCCATTGCGTTGGTCAGCACCTTTGCCGTCGCCGATGACGCGGCCGACAAAGCCATTCGTAAAAGCCTGGAAAACCTCCAGCTCGAAGTGCCGGTAGAGACCATCACCGCCAGCCCGTTGCCAGGCCTGTACGAAGTCAAGCTCAAGGGCAGCCGTGTGCTGTATGCCAGCGCCGACGGCCAGTACGTGGTTCAGGGCTACCTGTTCGATCTCAAGGACGGCAAGCCGGTCAACCTGACCGAGAAGACCGAGCGCCAGGGCATCTCCAAACTGATCAACGCCATTCCGGTTGCCGAAACCGTTGTCTACCCGGCCATTGGCGAAACCAAGTCGCACATCACCGTATTCACCGACACCACCTGCCCGTACTGCCACAAGCTGCACGCCGAAGTGCCTGAGCTGAACAAGCGCGGCATCGAAGTGCGTTACGTTGCGTTCCCGCGTCAGGGCCTGGGCTCGCCGGGTGACGAGCAACTGCAAGCGGTGTGGTGCTCGAAAGACAAGAAAGCGGCCATGGACAAAATGGTCGACGGCAAGGAAATCAAGGCCGCCAAGTGCGATAACCCGGTCTCCAAACAGTTCGCCCTCGGCCAGTCGATCGGCGTGAATGGCACACCGGCCATCGTTTTGGCCGACGGTCAGGTCATTCCGGGCTACCAGCCTGCGCCACAAGTCGCCAAACTGGCGCTGGGCGCGAAGTAAATTCGCATCGTCACGGCAAGCCTTGACGATCATGGTCCGGTAGCGACATTCGCCGGGCCATCAATAGAGAGCCGCGAGTCTGCGGTTGTTTTCACGGCCGGCCTCGAGTCGGCCGTTTTATGGGGAGTTCACAGTGAAACCGGTCAAAGTAGGCATCTGTGGGTTAGGAACCGTCGGTGGCGGTACCTTCAACGTACTTCAGCGCAACGCCGAGGAAATTGCTCGTCGTGCCGGGCGTGGAATCGAAGTGGCACAAATTGCCATGCGCACGCCAAAGCCTCAGTTCCAAACGACCGGTATTGCGATTACCAACGATGTCTTCGAAGTGGCCACGAACCCTGAGATCGACATCGTCATAGAGCTGATGGGCGGCTACACCGTTGCCCGCGAGCTGGTACTCAAGGCCATCGAGAATGGCAAGCATGTGGTCACCGCGAACAAGGCGCTTATCGCCGTTCACGGTAATGAAATTTTCGCCAAGGCCCGCGAGAAGGGCGTGATCGTTGCGTTCGAAGCGGCGGTGGCCGGTGGCATCCCGGTGATCAAGGCGATCCGCGAAGGCCTGTCCGCCAACCGCATCAACTGGGTAGCCGGCATCATCAACGGCACCGGCAACTTCATCCTGACGGAAATGCGCGAGAAGGGTCGCACCTTCGAAGACGTATTGGCCGAAGCCCAGGCCCTGGGTTACGCCGAAGCCGATCCGACCTTCGACGTCGAGGGTATCGACGCCGCTCACAAGCTGACGATCCTGGCATCCATCGCGTTCGGTATTCCGTTGCAGTTCGACAAGGCTTACACCGAAGGCATCACCAAGCTGACCACCGCCGACGTGAACTACGCCGAAGCGCTGGGCTACCGCATCAAGCACCTGGGCGTGGCGCGCAGCACCGCGGCCGGTATCGAATTGCGCGTGCACCCGACGCTGATCCCGGCCGATCGCCTGATCGCCAACGTCAACGGCGTGATGAACGCGGTGATGGTCAACGGCGATGCTGCCGGTTCGACCCTGTTCTACGGCGCTGGCGCCGGCATGGAGCCGACCGCTTCGTCGGTGATCGCCGACCTGGTGGACGTGGTCCGCGCCATGACTTCCGACCCGGAAAACCGAGTACCGCACCTGGCGTTCCAGCCGGATTCGCTGTCGGCTCACCCGATCCTGCCGATCGAAGCCTGCGAAAGCGCCTACTACCTGCGCATCCAGGCCAAGGACCATCCGGGCGTATTGGCTCAGGTCGCGAGCATCCTTTCGGAGCGCGGCATCAACATCGAGTCGATCATGCAGAAGGAAGCCGAGGAGCACGACGGCCTGGTGCCGATGATCCTGCTGACCCACCGTGTGGTGGAACAGCGCATCAACGACGCCATCGCTGCTTTGGAAGCCTTGGCGGGTGTGGTCGGTCCAGTTGTACGGATCCGTGTCGAGCACCTGAACTAAGCCGATATCGTTGACCGGGCTCGCTTGCGGGCCCGGCACTACGAACACTGTCCATTGGAGTCAGTCATGCGTTACATCAGTACCCGCGGCCAGGCACCGGCCCTGAATTTCGAAGACGTCCTGCTGGCTGGTCTTGCCACCGACGGCGGTCTGTACGTCCCGGAAAACCTGCCACGTTTCACCCAGGAAGAAATCGCTTCCTGGGCCGGCCTGCCGTATCACGAACTGGCCTTCCGCGTCATGCGCCCGTTCGTCACCGGCAGCATTCCGGACGCCGATTTCAAAAAGATTCTTGAAGAAACCTACGGCGTGTTCGCCCACAGTGCCGTTGCGCCGCTGCGTCAGCTGAACGGCAACGAATGGGTGCTGGAGCTGTTCCACGGCCCGACCCTGGCGTTCAAGGATTTCGCCCTGCAACTGCTCGGTCGTCTGCTCGACTACGTGCTGGAAAAGCGCGGCGAGCGCGTAGTGATTGTCGGCGCTACTTCCGGTGATACCGGCTCGGCCGCCATCGAAGGCTGCAAGCACTGCGAAAACGTCGACATCTTCATCCTGCACCCGCACAACCGTGTGTCCGAGGTGCAGCGTCGGCAGATGACCACGATTTTCGGCGAGAACATCCACAACATCGCCATCGAAGGCAACTTCGATGACTGCCAGGAAATGGTCAAGGCGAGCTTCGCCGACCAGGGCTTCCTCAAAGGCACTCGCCTGGTCGCGGTGAACTCGATCAACTGGGCGCGGATCATGGCCCAGATCGTTTACTACTTCCACGCATCCCTGCAGCTGGGCGGCCCGGCGCGTTCGGTGTCGTTCTCGGTGCCGACCGGCAACTTCGGCGACATCTTCGCCGGTTATCTGGCGCGCAACATGGGCCTGCCGATCAATCAGTTGATCGTCGCCACCAACCGCAACGACATCCTGCACCGCTTCATGAGCGGCAATCAGTACGTCAAGGACACCCTGCACGCCACGCTGTCGCCGTCGATGGACATCATGGTCTCGTCGAACTTCGAACGCCTGCTGTTCGACCTGCACGGTCGCAACGGTGCGGCCATCGCCGGGCTGATGGATTCGTTCAAGCAGGGTGGCGGTTTCAGCGTCGAGCAAGAGCGCTGGACCGAAGCCCGCAAGTTGTTCGACTCGCTGGCCGTGGATGACGCGCAAACCTGCGAAACCATTGCCGAAGTCTACGAGCAGACTGGCGAAGTGCTGGATCCACACACGGCCATCGGCGTGAAAGCTGCCCGGGAATGCCGTCGCAGCCTGGATATTCCAATGGTGATCCTGGGCACCGCCCACCCGGTCAAATTCCCGGACGCCGTGGAAAAAGCTGGTGTAGGAAAAGCGCTCGAACTGCCGGTACATCTTTCTGATTTGTTTGAGCGAGACGAACGTTGCACCGTATTGCCAAATGACCTGAAGGCCGTGCAGGCCTTTGTCAGCCAGCATGGCAACCGCGGCAAGCCGCTGTAACCGGTCAGCGCTGTTACATTTTGAAGCCCGTCTCCTGACGGGCTTTTTCATTTATGCATGCACACTTGTCGTGTTATCGCCGCGAAGGGACAGGCGAATGGATCACCAAGGACGTGGGAATGCTGTTTACAAGTGTGTTCAAGCCAGTCGCGCGCTGGCTGTTTTTATTCGGCATGCTGGGAATCGCCGAATGGGGAGGGGCAAGCCCTGCATCGATTCAGGAGCGTGGGAAGTCTGCCGCACGGTCAATGGTCGTGCTGGATGACCAGGAGTTGCAGTGGATGGCCAAGCATCCTCGGGTTGTGGTCTCGGCGCTGGAATACCCGTTGTACCTGTTCAAGGATGAACATGGCCAATGGACGGGCTTGAACAGTGACCTGCTCAAACGCATCAGTGACATGACGGGGTTGCAGTTCGTTTACCAAGAGTCTTTTTCCACCGATCAGATGCTGGCCCATCTGGAAAGCGGCGCTGCGGATTTGAGTACGACCCTGGCGATGAATGACGAACGCAAGGCGTTTCTCGATTTCAGTCATGCGTTCGGCGGTACAGGATGGGTCTTTCTCGGGCAGGCCGGAGCACCACCGGTGCAGTCGCTGGAGGATCTGGCGAAGCGGGTACTGGTGCTGCCGACCCGGCATGCACTGGAGGCGATGATCCGTCGTAATTATCCGTCCATCGAGTTGCGTTCGGTTAAAACCTACGCCGAAGCCCGTGCCTGGGTGGAAAGCGGCGAAGCCTACGCCACCATCGAAAGCGAAATCGGCGCCCAGCACATTCCGTCAGGCCGGCTTAAGATCGACGCCGTGGTGCCGGGAAAATGGGATGCGGATTATCTGGCGGTGCGTGAAGGCCAGCCGCAGTTGCTGAGTATCCTCAACAAGGCGCTTGAGGCGTTTCCTGAACAGGAGTTGCGCGGCCTTCGCCTGAAGTGGTTCGGCGGCGCTACCGTGCCACAGGCGCCTGGCCTCTGGCAGCGGCTTGACCAGTGGGTTTGCTGGGGCGTGTTGGTGGTCAGCCTGTTCGGCCTGTTGTCCCTGCTCTGGAATCGGCGGTTGGCGGTGGTGGTCAGGCAACGGATCGAGGCCCAAAGCACTCTGCGCGATCAGCTCGCCTTCCAGCATGCCCTGATGGATGCCATGCCTGACCCGATGTTTGTCCGTGATCTGCAAGGGCGCTTGATCATGTGCAACAAAAGTTATGAGGACGCCTTGTCGACGCGTTTTGACCGGATGCAGGGGCGGCAGTTGATCGAGGTCGATGCCATGCCCAGACAAACCGCGGAATTGCTGCATGCCGAGTTCATGGCGCAATTGAGTACGCGCAGGACGCGCTTTTTCGAGCGTCAATTGATGTTCAAGGACGGTGTCAGGGATATCTACCAGTGGACAGTGCCGTTTTACACGGCGGATGGCCAGCTACGGGGATTGTTGGGGGGCTGGGCCGACATCGCCCGGCGCACCCGACAGACGTGATGGTTGGGTTTTTTCCCTGTCATGTTCGCCGTGCATGCTCTCTTGACTGGGCTGCAGGTTCGCCTGCGGTCAGTACCCAGAACCTTCTTCTCGGGCCAGCGGTCATTTGTAGTAGGCATGCCCCAGGCACGTTGTTTTCGGACTATTGAGTGGTGATCGGGATGGAAAGTATCAGTCTGTTGCTCGGTGAGGCGCTAAGCCCGTATCAGGTTACGTTGACCCCGTCAGGCATTCGTGGCGAATGCCGGGTGACCCTGACGAATGCTATCGGCGCGACCGTGGTCGAGCGCGAGTTCAATCAGGCCCAGTTGAATGACAAGCGCTTGCTGACGGATGTGGTCGACGGTTTGCATCGCGACGTGCTGATCGCTGAAGGACGCCTTGAGCCTTGTGTGATCGCGGCATTACGTAATGCGGCGCAGGACAAGCTGCTGGCCAGCCGCAATTGAACGGTTTTTTGTAGGAACCTTTCCATACCCAGGTCAGTCAGACTTTGTAACAGCAGGATCAAGCATTGTGCTCCGGTGCTTGTAGCTTGCTGCTACTGGTCTCCAAGCAGGCCACGTTTGACCCCGAGTCGTCTCCCCACTTCTCGGGGTTTCTTTTGCCCGGGATTTGTCAGGGGTGCGCCAGATTGTCGAAAAACGCCTTGGTGTCTTTCAGGTAATCGCTGCGGCTTTGGGGATCCAGCCAGGCGGCGTAGGCCTCATCGAGGCGTTCACGGGGAAGGGTGCGCAACACCTGGTTGATCTCGACAATGGCCTGTCGGCCCTTTGGCGTGTCGGTGCAACCGATGTAACCGGACAGGTATTTGCCCGTGCCACGGATCGGATAGAACTGCAGCTCATCCTCGGCAATGCCTTGCAGCGAGGCCTGGTAGCGTATTTCCGGGCGATAACCCAACAGCAGGTGCAAGCGTCCCAGGCGCTGCATCTGCAGCAGGCTGCCCAAGGCGTCGTTACCGTAATGAGGGGCCAGCGCGTCGGCTGGCGCTTGTTTGAGCAGTCCGTCGAGGTATTCGCCGTAATTGCGCTCGGCAATAATTCCCAGTTTTTCGCTACCGCTGGCGAGCAGCGCTGCCAGGTCCACTTCGTCGTCCTTGATAAAGGGTGTCAGCATTTTCTGGTCGACGCGCCGCACGGCCAGGCCATTGCTCATGGCGCGGAAGACCGGAATGGAAAAGGCGATCCACTTTTCCCGTTCCTTGCTCCAGTTCAGCGCCGCGTCGCAGACGAGGGCGGGTTCGTGGAGCATTTGCAGTCCACGCGCGCGATTGACCCTCATCACGCTGTGCTGGTATTGCGGCATGCCGGCAATCAACAGTGGAAGTAATTGATCGATAACGCCCAGACCCTTTTTCGGCCCGTCGAAAATCGTCAGCGGCGGCAGGTCGCGCTTGAGCCAGATCAGGGGTTCCCCGGTTTGCGCCAGGGCTGACGGGATCGGTCCAGGGAGCAGGAACAAGATCGCCAGCATGCACAGCAGCCGCCCGCCGCGTGGCGGGCAGTGTCGAATGGGCCATGCGGGCAGGTGCCTCAGCCTAGATGGCTCCGTCTTTGCGCAACTGTGTAATCTGCGTCGCGTCATAGCCAAGTTCCTGGAGTACCTGTGCGTTGTGCTCACCCAGTTGTGGCCCGACCCATTCACATTCCCCGGGTGTCTCTGAGAGTTTCGGCACAATGCCCGGCATCTTGAAGTCTTTGCCGTCCGGCAGCTTGGCTTGCAGGAACATTTCCCGCGCCAGGTACTGGGGGTCATTGAACATGTCTTCGGCGCTGAAGATCCGGCTGGCCGGCACCTCGGCCTGATTGAGCTGCGCCAGCACCCTGTCCAGCGGCAACGAGTTGACCCAGCGATCGATGACGCCATAAATCTCGTCGCGTCGGGCATCGCGGCCATCGTTGCTGGCAAGCTGGGGGTCGTTGGCCAAGTCTTCCCGGCCAATGATCAGCATGAAGCGTTTGAAAATCGCGTCGCCATTGGCGCCGATCTGCACGTGCTTGCCATCGGCACTGGTGTGGATCGAGGACGGGGTGATGCCGGGCATGATATTGCCCGTGCGTTCGCGGATGAAACCGAACACGTCGAACTCCGGAACCATGCTTTCCATCATCGCGAAGATGGCTTCGTACAGCGCCACGTCCACCACTTGCCCCTGGCCGCCGTTGACCTCGCGATGACGCAGGGCCATCAACGCGCCAATCACGCCCCAGAGCGCGGCAATCGAGTCGCCGATGGAAATGCCGGTGCGCACCGGTGGGCGGTCTTCGAAGCCGGTGATGTAGCGCAGGCCGCCCATCGACTCACCGACTGCGCCAAAGCCGGGCTGATCCTTCATCGGGCCGGTCTGGCCGAAACCCGACAGCCGCACCATGACCAGTTTCGGGTTCAAGGCGTGCAGGACGTCCCAGCCCAGGCCGAGTTTTTCCAGGACGCCGGGACGAAAGTTTTCGATCAGTATGTCTGCCTCGCCCAGCAGCTGTTTCAGGATGGCCTGACCGTCGGGGTGCTTGAGGTTGAGGGTCAGGGACTTTTTGTTGCGGGCCTGGACGAACCACCACAACGAAGTGCCTTCATACAACTTGCGCCATTTGCGCAATGGATCACCGCCGTCCGGGGATTCGATCTTGATTACGTCGGCTCCGAATTCCGCGCAAATACGCGAGGCAAACGGGCCGGCAATCAAGGTGCCCAATTCGATGACTTTCAGACCGGAAAGCGGTTTGGCGGTGAACGGCATGCTGGATCCTGTGGGGCAAAGGTTGAGCGGATAGAGCGTTTTAACATAGCCGACTGTCAGACGCTCCAGCTTGATTGTGTTCAATTCGTGGATTGCCCGTCGCATCGGTTAGACTTGCCGACTTTCCTCGTATCAAGAAGCCCGTACATGGCCCAGCCGTCCACGACCTACAAGTTTGAACTGAACCTCACCGACCTCGACCGCAGCGTCTATGAGAGCGTGAAGCAGACCATCGCCCGTCACCCTTCGGAAACCGAAGAGCGCATGACCGTGCGCCTGCTGGCCTACGCCCTCTGGTACAACGAGCAGCTGTCTTTTGGCCGTGGTCTGTCGGAAGTGGATGAACCGGCCTTGTGGGAAAAAAGCCTGGATGACCGCGTCCTGCACTGGATCGAAGTCGGCCAGCCGGATGCCGAGCGCCTGACCTGGTGCTCGCGCCGCACTGAACGTACCAGCCTGTTGGCCTACGGCAGCCTGCGCGTGTGGGAGGGCAAAGTGGTGCCGGCGGTGAAAAACCTGAAGAACGTCAACATCGCTGCCGTGCCTCAGGAAGTCCTGGAAACCCTGGCCAAAGACATGCCCCGCGTCATCAAGTGGGACGTGATGATCAGCGAAGGGACGATCTTCGTCACCGACGACCGTGGTCAGCACGAAGTCCAGTTGCAGTGGCTGGCCGGTGAGCGCGGCTGATTTTTCGCAACTGTCCCGCGTCACCCGGTTTTATCCTACGTATTGAAGAGAAGCATCTTTCACCCCATGCGCATCGAACCTCGCCTGCTGCCCGACACCCTGCCATTCCTCGGTGATATTCCGCCGCTGTTGACCCGCCTGTACGCGGCTCGGGGCGTGCTGTCCGAGGCGGAACTGGACAAGAGCCTGGCGCGGTTGATTCCGTTCCAGCAACTCAAGGGCATCGATGCCGCGGTGGATCTGCTGGTGACTGCGCTCGAACAGCGTCAGCGCATTCTGATCGTCGGCGACTTTGATGCCGACGGCGCGACGGCGAGCACCGTGGGCACCTTGGGGTTGCGTCTGTTGGGGGCGGCACATGTCGACTACCTGGTACCCAACCGATTCGACTACGGCTATGGCCTGACACCGGAAATCGTCGCGGTGGCGCTTGAGCGTCAGCCGCATTTGCTGATCACCGTCGACAACGGCATCTCCAGCGTCGAAGGCGTGGCAGCGGCGAAAAAGGCCGGGCTCAAGGTACTCGTCACCGACCACCACTTGCCCGGTGACGAGCTGCCGTTGGCCGATGCCATAGTCAATCCGAACCAGCCCGGTTGCGAGTTTCCGAGCAAGGCGCTGGCCGGTGTCGGGGTGATTTTCTATGTGTTGATGGCCCTGCGTGCGCGGTTGCGCGAGCTGGGCTGGTACACAAGCAGGCCGCAGCCGAATATCGGCGAACTGCTCGATCTGGTGGCTCTTGGCAGCGTGGCCGACGTGGTGCCGCTGGATGCCAACAACCGGATTCTGGTTCATCAGGGCCTGGAGCGGATTCGCGCTGGACGTGCCCGGCCGGGGATCAAGGCGATCCTCGAAGTGGCCAAGCGCGATCATGCGCGTATCACCTCCACCGATCTGGGCTTCATTGTCGGCCCGCGCCTGAACGCAGCAGGGCGCCTGGACGACATGAGCCTGGGCATCGAATGTCTGCTGACCGAAGACGCAGGTCTGGCCCGTGAGATGGCGGCGCAACTGGACGGCATGAACCAGGATCGCAAATCCATCGAGCAGGGCATGCAGCGTGAAGCGCTGGCGCAGCTCAAGGATTTGCCGGTGGAGTCGATGCCGTTCGGCTTGTGCCTGTTCGATCCCGAGTGGCACCAAGGCGTCATCGGTATCCTCGCGTCACGGATGAAAGAGCGCTATTTCCGCCCGACCATCGCCTTTGCCGATGCCGGAGATGGCCTGCTCAAGGGCTCGGGGCGTTCGGTCCAGGGCTTTCACATCCGCGACGCCTTGAGTGTGGTGGCGGCGCAGCATCCGAATCTGATCACCAAATACGGTGGCCACGCGATGGCGGCCGGCCTGACGCTGCCGGAAGCGAATTTCCCCTTGTTCGCCGAAGCCTTTGACGCTGAAGTGCGCCGGCAGCTACGCGAAGAAGATCTGACTGGCCGCCTGTTGTCGGACGGCACCCTGGCGGTGGAAGAGTTCCACCTGGAGCTGGCTCGTGCCTTGCGGCATGCCGGTCCTTGGGGACAACACTTCCCGGAACCGTTGTTTCATGGGGTGTTCCAGTTGGTCGAGCAGCGCGTCGTTGGCGAGCGGCATCTTAAAGTCGTGCTCAAAAGTGAATGTGGTTCGGTGAAACTCGACGGCATTGCCTTCGGGATCGACCGCGACATCTGGCCGAATCCGACCATCAAGTGGGTGGAGCTGGCCTACAAGCTCGACCTCAACGAGTTTCGCGGGAACGAGACGGTTCAATTGATGATTGCCCACATCGAACCGCGTTGACCCGACCCTTGTAGGAGCGAGCTCGCTCGCGATGGTCGTGAACGATGGCGCTGGGGGCCTGATACCCCGCGGTGTCCTGTCGTCCATCGCGAGCGAGCTCGCTCCTACAAGGGGGCAACATCCCTCGATGTCGACTAGGCTCTAAGCACTGCTTGATTTTGGCCTTGTGACGTCTTGTCGAATTTTTTGCCCGCGGGGGCGGGTGTTGTACCTTTTTCCTGTCACTCGTCGACTATTCAAACAGAACCTGGAGCCTGCCCACTGATTCGAGAGGTGCCCCATGAGTCTGCTGCTTGAACCCTTTACCCTTCGCCAATTAACCCTGCCCAACCGCATCGCGGTATCGCCGATGTGCCAGTATTCCAGTGCCGATGGCCTGGCCAATGACTGGCATCTGGTCCACCTCGGCAGCCGTGCTATCGGCGGGGCCGGGCTGGTGTTTACCGAAGCCACGGCGGTCACCGCCGACGGGCGCATCACGGCCGAGGATCTCGGTCTGTGGAATGATGAACAGATCGAACCCCTGCAACGCATCACCCGCTTCATCAACGCCCAGGGCGCCGTTGCCGGTATTCAGCTGGCCCATGCCGGGCGCAAGGCCAGCACCCACCGGCCGTGGCTCGGCAAGCATGGCAGCGTCAAACCCGACGAGGGCGGCTGGGTGCCGGTCGGACCTTCGCCGATTGCGTTCGACCCGCAGCACACCCAACCCAAACAACTGGATGACGACGAGATCGCCAAGGTGATCCAGGCCTTTGTCGATGCGGCAAAGCGCTCACTGACGGCCGGTTTCAAAGTGGTCGAAGTGCACGCGGCCCATGGTTACCTGCTGCATCAATTTCTGTCGCCGTTGAGCAATCAGCGTCGCGATCAATATGGCGGTTCGTTCGAAAATCGTATTCGGCTGGTGCTGCAGGTCACCGAAGCGGTGCGTGCGGTGTGGCCTGAAGAGTTGCCGGTGTTTGTCCGGGTCTCGGCCACCGACTGGGTGGAAGACGGCTGGAACCCCGATGAAACCGTGGAGCTGGCCCGCCGCCTCAAAGCCTTGGGGGTCGACCTGATCGACGTCTCGTCGGGCGGGACGGCAGTCAATGCTGAAATTCCCACAGGGCCCGGTTACCAGACCCGCTTCGCCGAGCGGGTGCGCAAGGAGTCGGGCATGGCCACCGGCACAGTCGGCATGATCACCGAGCCGGCCCAGGCCGAGCACATCCTGCGCACCTGTCAGGCGGACATCATCTTCCTGGCCCGTGAGTTGTTGCGCGATCCGTACTGGGCGCTGCACGCGGACGACGACCTGGGCGGGCACAAGGCCGTGTGGCCGGCGCAATATCAGCGGGCGACTCACCGTGAGCAGCCCATTCATGAATCGGATTTGCGCGACTGAAATCCATCGATACGAAAAAGCCCCTGAATCGTGAGATTCAGGGGCTTTCGTTTATCCGGATCGTGATCAGGCCGCTTCGATCTTGTTGCGGTTTTGCTCGACCTTGTTCAGGTATTCCTTGAGTTTTTCCTGCTCCGCGGCTGTGGTGAACAAGCCGAGCTTGCTGCGCCGCCAAAGAATATCGTGTGCGGTAGTGGCCCATTCTTCACTGCACAGGTAATCGACCTCGCGGGTGTAGAGACCGCCGCCGATGTGCTCGCCCATATCGCTGATGTCCTGTACGCCTTCGAGCATGCGCCAGGTACGGCTGCCGTAGGAGGTGGCCCAACGGCGAGCGATCTCGCTTGGTAGCCAGTCGAATTTGTCGCGGATACGTGAGCTCAAGGCCTGCGGGGTGGTCATGTCTTCACCGCCCGGCAGCGTGGCGCTTGCGGTCCAGCTTGGCTGGATGTGCTTGAAGTAGGGTGCCAGTTGCGCCAGCGCCGACTCGGCCAGTTTGCGATAGGTGGTGAGCTTGCCGCCGAACACCGACAGCAACGGAGCCTCTTCGCCAGTGCCAGACAGCGCCAGGGTGTAATCGCGGGTCACGGCCGACGGGTTGTCGGATTCGTCGTTGCACAGCGGGCGCACACCGGAATAGCTGTGCAGGATGTCGTCGCGGCTGATTTGTTTTTTGAAATGGGCGTTGACCACATTCAACAGGTAATCGGTTTCGCCGTCGGTAATTGCCACCTTCGCCGGATCGCCGGTGTACTCGCGGTCGGTGGTGCCGATCAGGGTGAAGTGATTCAGGTACGGAATGGTGAACACGATACGCTGATCTTCGTTTTGCAGGATGTGCGCGTGTTCGCCTTCGTACAGTTTCGGCACGATCAGGTGGCTGCCCTGGATCAGGCGGATGCCGTAAGGCGATTCCATCTTCAGGTCATCGCGAATGAACCTGGCGACCCATGGCCCGGCCGCATTGACCAATGCCTTGGCGCGGATCGAAAACAGGCTGCCGTCGGCGCGCTCCAGGTGCAGGTGCCACAGGCCCTTGGTACGGCGCGCGCTGACGCAGCGGGTCTGGGTGTGAACGTGGGCGCCTTTTTCCCGGGCGGCCATGGCGTTCAACACCACCAGGCGGGCGTCGTCGACCCAGCAGTCGGAGTATTCGAAGCCCTTGGTGATTTCGCTTTTGAGCGCGCTGTCGGGGCCGAACTTCAGGCTTTTCGAACCTTGCAGTTGCTCGCGCTTGCCCAGGTTGTCATAGAGGAACAGACCGGCGCGAATCATCCATGCCGGGCGCAGGTGTGGGCGGTGCGGCAACACGAATCGCATTTGCTTGACGATGTGCGGCGCCTTGGCCAACAACACTTCGCGTTCAGCCAGGGCCTCACGCACCAGGCGGAACTCGTAATGTTCGAGGTAGCGCAGGCCACCGTGAATCAGCTTGCTGCTGGCCGACGATGTATGGCTGGCCAGGTCATCCTTTTCACAAAGGAACACCGAGAGACCGCGTCCGGCGGCGTCCGCTGCGATCCCCACGCCATTGATCCCGCCACCGATGACGGCGATATCGTAGACCTCGGCGAGAGGGGGCGTAGGCAAGGTGGAAGTGGGCATCGGCTCGGCCTCGGAATTCTTTGATGTTTTGTATTTGAATTCGAACATTAATGTTCATTTGCGAAAATACTAGCCCATAAAGACGCCCACAGCCAGTCAGCTTCGATTGAAAATACTCATCGAAGGGCCATTAAAGGAAAATTTACGAACATTGAAAGGTGCAGGCTGCTTTTGTGGCGAGGGGGCTTGCCCCCGTTCGACGGCGAAGCCGTCGCAGGTTGGGGCTATGAATGTGCCTGTCTGAACTCGGCTGAATGGTTTTAGGGCCGCTTCGCAGCCCAACGGGGGCAAGCCCCCTCGCCACAGGGGAAGGAGGGGGGTTAAACCACTTCCAGGCGAACCTTGTGCTGGTTCAACAACTGCGCCAGCGCCGGGGAGGGTTGCTGATCGGTGACCAGGCAATCGACCAGGCTAATCGGCCCCAGGCGAATCATGGCGTTGCGCCCGAACTTGCTGGAGTCGGCCGCGAGGATCACTTGCCTGGCATTGGCGATGATCGCCTGGGATACCCGCACTTCCTGATAGTCGAAGTCCAGCAGGCTGCCGTCTTCATCGATGCCGCTGATGCCGACCAGGGCGAAATCGACCTTGAACTGATTGATGAAGTCGACACTGGCCTGACCCACCACGCCACCATCGCGCCGCACGTTGCCGCCAGTGAGCAGGACATCGAAATCGTCCTTGGCGCTGAGCATGGAGGCGACGTGCAGGTTGTTGGTGATGATCTTCAGGTGACTGTGGTTGAGCAGTGCCCGGGCAATGGATTCGGTGGTCGTGCCGATGTTGATGAACAACGAGGCATGGTCGGGAATCTGCGCGGCAATGGCTTCGCCGATACGCTGTTTTTCATCGCGCATCTGATCGGCGCGCATGGCGTAGGCGGTGTTTTCAACGCTGGAGTCGTAAGCCGCGCCGCCGTGGTAGCGACGCAACAAATTGGCTTCCGCGAGCTGATTGATGTCGCGGCGAATGGTCTGCGGGGTAACTACGAACAGCGTGGCCATTTCCTCGATGCTGACATAGCCGCGTTCGCGGACCAGTTCGAGGATTTGCTGCTGACGGGGAGGCAGATTCATGGGGCGTCCTTTGGGCTGCCGTGCAAAATTTGCCCATGATGCCGCAGGAATCTGCTCCCGACCAGTTACATACAGATACGAGCCTGCGTCTTGGCTTATTCAGTCTCGTCTTCAGCCGCCCAATCGCGGGTACGGCTGACCGCTTTTTTCCACCCCGCGTAGAGTTTTTCCTTCGCCGTTTCATCCAGCGTCGGCTCGAACTTGCGTTCGATCACTGCCTTGCCACGCAACTCTTCCAGGCTGCCCCAGAAGCCGCAGGCTAGGCCTGCCAGGTAAGCCGCACCCAGAGCCGTGGTTTCGCGCATTTGCGGACGCTCGACCTGCGTGCCGAGGATGTCGGCCTGGAACTGCATCAGGAAATTGTTCGCCACCGCGCCGCCGTCCACGCGCAGGGCCTTGAGGCGTTCGCCGGAGTCCTGTTGCATGGCGTCGAGCACGTCGCGAGTCTGGTAGGCAATCGATTCCAGCGCTGCGCGAATGATGTGATCTACGCGTACGCCGCGGGTCAGGCCGAACAAGGCGCCACGGGCGTACGGGTCCCAGTAGGGAGCACCAAGACCGGTGAAGGCCGGCACCAGGTACACACCGTTGCTGTCTTTGACCTTGTTGGCGAAGTATTCGGTGTCGTGGGCGTCGTTGATGATCTTCAGTTCGTCACGCAGCCATTGCACGGTAGAGCCGCCGTTGAACACCGCGCCTTCCAGCGCGTAGGCCACTTCGCCACGTGGGCCGCAGGCGATGGTGGTGAGCATGCCGTGTTGGGACTTGACGGCTTTGTCGCCGGTGTTCATCAACAGGAAGCAGCCAGTGCCGTAGGTGTTTTTCGCCTGGCCTGGCTCGACGCACATCTGGCCGAACAGGGCAGCTTGTTGGTCGCCAGCGATGCCGCCGATGGCGATACCGCTTTTGGTGTGACCGTAGATTTCGGACGACGATTTGACTTCCGGGAGCATCTCACGAGGGATGTCGAGGACCTCCAGCATCTTCGCGTCCCACTCCAGCGTGTGGATGTTGAAGAGCATGGTGCGCGAAGCGTTGGTGTAGTCGGTGACATGCACCTTGCCACCGGTGAATTTCCAGATCAGCCAGCTGTCGACGGTGCCGAACAACAGCTCACCGTTGCGCGCGCGCTCGCGGCTGCCTTCGACGTTGTCGAGGATCCACTTGAGCTTGGTGCCGGAGAAGTACGGGTCGGTGACCAGGCCGGTGGTGTCGCTGATGTATTGCTCGTGGCCATCGCGCTTGAGCTGCTGGCAGATCTCGGTGCTGCGTCGGCACTGCCAGACGATGGCGTTGTAGATCGGGCGGCCGGTGTTCTTGTCCCAGACCACGGTGGTTTCGCGCTGGTTGGTGATACCGATGGCCGCCACCTGGTCGTGGTGCAGGCCGGCTTGTGCCAGGGCCTCGACCATCACGGCGCTTTGGGTCGCGAAGATTTCCATCGGATCGTGTTCGACCCAGCCGGCTTGCGGGTAATGCTGTGCGAACTCCCGTTGGGCGGTGCAGACCACGTTCGCGTCGCGGTCGAAAATGATCGCGCGGGAGCTGGTCGTACCCTGATCGAGGGCAATGATGTAGCTCTTATTCTGTGTGTCGGTCATGTCGATTGCCTTGGACGAAATAAGGGAGTGAGGTCTGGCGCGCGATCAAGGGGCAGGGGCACGCGCCAACGGTATCAAGAAGTTCTGGGTTTGCCGTCAATGGCAGCTGTTGCATCCTTTGTAGCAGGTACGGCGCTGGGCAGATGGCGGGCAATCAGCCCGCGATAGGCGGCAGCACCGAGGCAGGCACCGACAATCGGTGCAAAAACAGGAATCAGGAAATACGGGATATCGCGTCCGCCAGTGAAGGAAATTTCACCCCAGCCAGCGAAGAAAGTCATCAGTTTAGGGCCGAAGTCCCGCGCAGGGTTCATGGCAAAGCCGGTCAGTGGTCCCATCGAGCTACCGATCACCGCAATCAACAGGCCGATCAGCAGCGGTGCCAGCGGGCCTTTGGGCAGGCCATTGTTGTCATCGGTCAGGGACATGATCACGCCCATCAGGATGGCCGTGATAATCACCTCGACCAGAAATGCCTGGGCGGTGGTCAGCACCGGGTTCGGGAAGGTGGAGAACACGGAGGCCAATTCGAGGCTGGCTTGAGTGCCGCGAACCATATGGTGCGTTTGTTCGAATTCGAAGAATAGATTGCTGTAGAGCGTGTAAACCAACAGCGCTCCACAGAAGGCACCCGCCACTTGGGCGAGTATGTAGAAAGGCAATTTACGTTTTTCGAAGTCCGCGAAAATGCTCAGGGCAATGCTGACGGCAGGGTTCAGATGAGCCCCGGAAACCCCAGCGGTAAGGTAGATCGCCATGCTGACGCCGACGCCCCAGATAATGCTGATTTCCCACAAGCCAAAACTGGCACCCGCGACCTTGAGCGCGGCAACGCAACCTGTACCAAAAAAGATCAGCAGCGCCGTACCCAGAAACTCGGCCATGCATTGGCTCGAGAGCGACGGTTGTTGTAAAGCAGTTGTCATTGAAACCTCATTTTTTTTGTTGTCTGGCGCTTTTTCCATCATGGTCGGAGCGCGGTTTTCGCCGAGGCAGGATCCCCATCCTGGTCGCGGTTTACTGCTGGGTGCAGCGGTAGGACGTTTCGTACAGTTTCATAAACGAAAAAATATAGACAAGAAACGCTGCTGTCAAAGGTCGAAAGTGAACCATTGGTCACAAAGAAACTATTCGCTGTATGAATGACCGGGTTGTTGAGGAATGGGGTTGCCAGGCAATGGCGTCATGAATGCGCCGCTGTAGAGCCTTTTAATGATCAATGTCCTAGAATCGGGCGCAGTATTTTTCTTCTGCCGCCCAGTCTGGAGCTGTCATGACCCCCGCATTGGATTTGTTGAAAAAGGTTCGGGCCGAACATCGCGTACACAGTTACGAACATGACCCCAAGGCCGCCTCCTACGGGTTGGAAGCGGCGGAAAAACTCGGGCTCGATCCGGCGCAGGTGTTCAAGACCTTGCTGGCGGCCAGTGAAAAGGGCGAGTTGCTGGTGGCCGTGGTGCCGGTTGTCGGCAGCCTGGACTTGAAAGGGCTGGCCCACGCCGCGGGCGTGAAGAAGGTCGAAATGGC
This sequence comes from Pseudomonas sp. BF-B-30, assembly GCF_019956305.1. Taxonomy (NCBI): domain Bacteria; kingdom Pseudomonadati; phylum Pseudomonadota; class Gammaproteobacteria; order Pseudomonadales; family Pseudomonadaceae; genus Pseudomonas; species Pseudomonas sp. BF-B-30. Next base: position 211,335 of record NZ_JAHBDG010000077.1, read on the forward strand.
CGACCCGGCGGCAGCGCAGCGCTCTACCGGCTATCTGTTGGGCGGGATCAGTCCGCTGGGGCAGAAAAAGCGCTTGCGTACCTTCATTGATAATTCGGCCCAGCCCTTCGCCAGCATTTTTGTCAGTGCGGGGCGGCGTGGACTGGAAGTCGAACTGGCACCGGCGGTGCTGGCCGAGCACACCCAGGCCAGATTTGCCGATATCGGCCGTGCGTGAACATCATCGGAGTCCGCGCAGCGCTGTATGGTGAAAATCAGCCTGCTCTGTCACTGGTGCCGGCTGAGCCAGCGCGGCATGCTTTGTGGTCTGACAAAGGGAGAAGGTTATGCAACTGGAGTTTCATCAGGTCGACGCGTTCAGCAATCAGCCATTTAGCGGCAATCCGGCGATGGTCTATCGGCTCGACACCTGGCTCGCCGATGAGTTGATGCAAAAGATTGCCGCCGAACACAACCTCGCCGAAACGGCGTTTGTCGTGCGTGAAGGGCAGGGCTGGCACATCCGTTGGTTTACGCCGACCACTGAGGTGCCATTGTGCGGTCACGCGACGCTGGCTAGCGCTCATGTGCTGTTCGAGATTTATAAGGAGCCCGTCGAGCGACTGGACTTCACCTGCAAATCCGGCCCGTTGGGCGTGACCCGTGAAGGTGGGCGGCTGTGGCTGGATTTCCCGGCGATCACTGCATCGCCGGTGAACGTGATCTCGGACATCGAGCGTGCACTGGGCGTGAAGGCTGTTGAGGTACTGGCTTCAAATGAGCTGTTCGTGGTGCTGGAGTCGGAGCAAGCCGTGCTCGACTGCAAGCCGGACATGGTGGCCCTGGCGAAACTGCCATGGCTGGGTGCCATCGTGACGGCGCGGGGCGAGCAGCACGATTTCGTTTCCCGCTACTTCGCCCCGGCAATCGGCATCAATGAAGACCCGGTGACCGGGTCGACCCATTGCCTTCTGATTCCGTACTGGTCAAAGCGTTTGGCCAAGTCGAGATTGACGGCTTTTCAGTGTTCGGCGCGGGGCGGGGAATTGTTCTGCCAACTGGAAGGCGATCGGGTGAGGATCGGCGGCAATGCGACCCTGGTTGCCAGTGGCATGCTGATGCTGGGATAACGCAAGCCCATTGTGGGAGCGGGCTTGCTCGCGAAGGCGGACAGTCAGTTAACATCATCATCGACTGACACTCCGCC
>NZ_JAHBDG010000067.1:0-4250 GCF_019956305.1 Pseudomonas sp. BF-B-30
TCAAGCACCATGCTGGCAGCATGCAGCTTGAACTCGCGGGTATAGACCTTTCTTTCGTTCATGGAACCTCCAAGTTGGCGAAATCATATCGCCCTTAAGAGGTGTCCGGAATTATTAGGCCAGTTCAGCCTGCTCGCGATGGCGGCCTGCCAGCCGACCAATTTCTCAAAGATGCACACAATCCCCTGTGGGAGCGGGCTTGCCCGCGAAGAGGGCCTGCCAGTCGATCGAGATCTTTCAGATGTACTGAATACCTGTGGGATTGAGCCAGGTCCGGGCACCGCTCCAGTGATGGCAGCCAGACCACCGCTGGATTACTCCCATCAATGCACCCGGCAAAAAACCGCGGCCCCCCACCCGGGGTCGCGGTTTTCCATAGGGTTGAAGTCGGCCCCATCAACCTGCGTGGCTAATGGGGCGCGGGCTCAGTTGGCGATCACCGGCACCGTGCGCACGGAGCCTTGGGACGAGGTGATCGTGGCGGTCGGGTTCGCCGACGGAGCGACCGTGGTGGTGTTGTTCACGGTCAACCGCCAGCGTCCATTCGCCGGTACGGTGGTGGTGCCCAGGGTGACCAGCCCGGTCGGAGTGGTGACCTTGATGGTGATGGTGTTGCCGGTGGTCACCGATGAGGTGCCGGCAAAGTCCCAGGTGAAGCGGTTGTTGGAGCGGGCTCTCACCGTTGCGGTGGTCACTGCGAAGGTTTCCGCAGCAGGCCGTGGCGAGACCTGCACCGTGACCGTGGCTGGCGACGTCGATTGGGCGCCGAAGCTGTCCCGGGCAAAGTAGGTGAAGGTCGTGGTGAAGGCCGTGGTGACGGTGGCCGGTGGGGTGTAGGTGAGCACCGTGCCGTTACTGCTGACGGTGCCGCCACCTGACAGCGGTTGAGTGAAGCCGGCGACGGCTAGCGGCACATTGCCTTCTGGATCGGTGTCGTTGGCCAGCACGTTGATTGGAATCGCCACACCCAGTGTCGTGACGGCATCGGCGACGGCCACCGGAGGCCGGTTAGGCGACACGGTCATGCTCACGGTTGCCGCTGTCGTCGAGGCCAGGCCTTTGACGTCCTGGGCCTTGTAGGTGAAGGTCGTGGTCAACGGCGCGTTGACGACAGCAGGAGGGGTGTAGACCACCGCCGTAGTGCCGCTCAATGCCACCGTGCCCTGGCTGGCGGCCGGTTGGGTCAGCGCGGTAATGCTCAGTGGCGTATTGCCGTCCGGGTCCCTGTCGTTGGCCAGCAGGTTGAGGGTGATCGGCACGCCGAAGCTGGTGCTGCCGGTATCGGCGACGGAGATCGGTGCCTGGTTCGCGCCGGTGTCCGGTGCAGTGCCGACGACCACGACCGGCTCGATGTCACTGCCGCCGGCAGCGGACTTGACCGTTACGGTTGCAGGGGGTTGGGTCAACTCAGCCACCGTCAGGCGTTGCAGTATTCCGGTTTTCGACAGCCGCCCGTAACCCTGGGCGACCATGTCCGGTACCACCACTTCGTCTGTGGAAGTGGCCTCGATCAGCAGGCTGTGGTTGCTCCAGTCGTAACGGGCGGTCTGGACTTTCACTACGTCCGAGAGCTTGCTCGACACCGCAGTCGGGCGGGTGGTCCCGGCGGGGTTGGTGGCGGTGACCACCACGACCGGCGGCACCGTTGCGTTGGCCAGCAGATTCTGGGCGAAGAACACGCCGTTGTTATCGCTCACCATGTTGGTCTGGCAAGGTGACACAGGCGGGCCGGGGACCAGGGCGATGCTTTCGCGAAAGCACAGGGTCGAGCCGTTGGCGGCTTTGGCAAACACTTCGACCCGGGTGGTGTTGCCACCCGTGCCGGCTATGCGGCGGTAAGTGGCACGGGTCATGTCCACCGCGGTCTGCGCGCGGTTGTCGAGCACCTTGCCGGACAGGGTGAAGAGGTTGGTCTGGATGGTCCCGGCCGGACCCTGGATGCGCACGAAGTTGGTGTTGTTGGGGCTGCCGGTCACGGCTTCGGTGAGGTTGGGGTCGCCGACGAAGGTTTCGATGGCGCCGGTGTCCGGGTTCACCTCGGTGTAGGGGCCGTTGACGCTGCGCAGGAACGGCCCGATCGCACCGTTGACCGCACCGCTGAAAACCCCCGGCGCACCGATGCCGACGTCCCTGGTGATGTTGATCGCCCGGCGCCCGGTGGTGGTGACGTTGACCGTTTCCACGCCATAGGGGTGGGTGATGGTGTAGGTCCCGGCAACGGGAATGTTCACCCGCAGACGAATCCGCGCGAAGCTGATCTGGTCGCCATCGAGCGGGTTGCCACCGGCAAATGCAGCCTCGATCCCGGCGACATAGACGTCCATGCCATAGCCGGCGGTGTTGTTGGGGATGCTGGTCTCGGCAAGGAACCAGAAGGCTTCGTCTGGCCAGTTATCCGGGAACACCATTGGCAGGGTGTCGTCGAAAATGCCCGGTGTCGGCAGCAGGGTGCACATGTAGGCCGGTGGCACGCTGGCTGCCACCCGCGAGCTGGTGGCGCGGGACTGGCACAGCTCCATCGACAGTTGATTGTTGTCCTGATACCAGATCGGGAATTTCCCGGTGGCAAAGGTGTAAGGACCGGGATCGACGGCGGCGAGTTGCGCGAAAGCACTGCCGGTCAGCGATAGAGTCAGTCCCAGGGCGTTGAGCGCCAGGCGTGGCCATTTGTTCATGATGCCTCCTGATGAGGATCCGGGCATGTGGGCGTTCATTGCACGATGACCACTTCTTCGGTATCGCTGCCGCCATTGGAGGACGACACACGAACCTGGGCTGGCGGAATCGGCGAGATGCCGGTGGCCAGGCTTTTCACGGCGCCGTCACCACTCAGGGCGCCGATGGCGATACCGGTGCCGGAGGTGGCGGTGAGCACCGGTGGCGACGTTTCATCGCTGGTCGAAGCCACGATGGTGATTTGCCCGGTGCTCAGGCTGTACTCGGCGCGTGAGATCGTCACCAGGTCGGTCAACGGCATGGGCAATATGGTCGGCGCGCTGCTGGCGATGGCCAGGTGGTTATCGGCGGTCACCTGCAAGGTGCTCGGCAACGTCGGATTGTTCGGCGACTGTGCATACCAGTGGCCGGTGGTATTGGCTTCGGTGAAGTTCAGCAGCGGATTGTTGCTGTCCAGGGTCACGGTGGCGGGTGGCGGCGGGGCCATCACGAACACGTCCTGCTGGGCCACCGGGGCGCTGGTGCCGGCCTGTCGCGAGTAGGTGCTGCGCTCGGCGATCACCGGGGTCGGACGGACCACCGACGACAACTTGCCGGATACGGCGAAGAGGTTGGTGCGCAAGTCCAGGCCATTGGGGCCCTCGATGCGCACGTAGTTGGTGTTGAACGGGCTGCCGGTGACGGCTTCGGTGAGGTTCGGATCGCCGACGAATTGTTCGGCCTGGCCCGTGCTCGGGTTGGTCTCGGTGTAGGGGCCATTGACGCTGCGCAGGAACGGCCCGACGTCGCCCTTGAGTGCGCCGTTGTAGGTTTTTGGCGCGCCGATGCCAATGTCCCGGGTCATGTTGATCGCCCGACGGCCGGGAGTCTCGACGTTGAACACTTCGACGCCGTAAGGGTGGGTGATGACATAAGTGCCAGCGGTGGCCACGTCGATGCGAACACGGATCCGGGCGAAGCTGATCTGGTCGCCCTCCAGTGGATCCCCACCACTGAAGGCTGCTTCGAGCGCCGAGACATAGGTCAGGTCGATGCCTCGGGCGGCATCGACGATAGTTGTTTCGCCTGTTGCCCAGAACGCTTCGTCGGGGAAATTGGTCGGGAAGACCAACGGTTGCGTGTCATCGAAAATGCCGGGATTAGGGATCAGCGAGCACATGTAAGTCGGGGCGCCCGGCGCGCTGGCAACCCTGGAACTGACAGCCTTTGATAAACACAGGTCAAGGGTTCGGCCGTGGCTGTCTTGATACCAGGCGGCGAAATTGCCATTGGCTGGCAGGTAGGGGCCGGGGTCTACGGCAAACAGCGCGGCCTGGGCAATACCTTGGGCTAGAGCAGTCACAACCAGGGCGGACGCGGTTTTGCACAGTAACGGGTGCATGAGTGTTCCCTCTGTCGAAGTACCTGCCCCTTGGGGATGGGGCAGTTGGCAGGGAGTTCGGCAACTTCCATACCAATCGGCGAAAACGCCCGTGAGACGCCCGCAGTAAAGGCGTTGGCGCGGTCGCAGGCGGCAGGCCGGGAAGTTATGGCACGGGCAGCTATCCCCGACTTTGGGGGGGACGGGGTCGCGG
>NZ_JAHBDG010000068.1:0-4049 GCF_019956305.1 Pseudomonas sp. BF-B-30
ACTGTGTTTGCCAATGTCGATACCGAGAAGCGTCATCGTGTTCATGAGAGATCCTCCGCCGAAAACGAGAAAAGCCCTGCAAGCGTAAACCTGCAGGGCTTCTCGGTCAGGCTGACCATCTCATTAAACCCGGCCGAAGCCGGGTTTTTCTTTAACCGATCACTGCATCCACGGTGGAGGCGGTTCTTCGGTCTTGCCCGGCGGCGCATCGTCCGCCGCGCGTACGGCTTGCCTGCGCTCTTCATCCAGGCGCGCGGCCTCGATCTCGCGCATGATTCCGCCCACGTCAGCCAGCTCTTCCGTGTCGGCGAACTCGCCGGTCAGGACACTGGCCGGGTGCAAGGTGCCAGCCTCGTACAAGGCCCACATTTCCTTGGCGTATTTGGTCTTCTTCAACTCCGGTGCAAACCGCCCGAAGTAGGACGCCATGTTGCCCACGTCCCGCTCCAGCATGCTGAACGCGTGGTTGTTGCCAGCCGCATCCACCGCTTGCGGCAGGTCGATAATCACCGGGCCGGTCGGCGTCAGCAGCACGTTGAACTCCGACAGGTCGCCGTGCACCAGACCGGTACACAACATCAGCACGATCTGCGAAATCAGGAACGCGTGATACTCGCGCGCCTGGTCCGGTTCCAGCACCACATCGTTCAGGCGCGGCGCGGCATCGCCGTACTCGTCGGCCACCAGCTCCATGAGCAGCACGCCTTCGAGGAAGTCGAACGGCTTGGGCACCCGCACACCGGCACTGGCCAGACGGAACAGCGCCGCCACTTCGGCGTTCTGCCAGGCGTCCTCGGTTTCCTTGCGGCCAAACTTGGAGCCCTTGGCCATCGCACGGGCCTGACGGCTGTTGCGCACCTTGCGGCCTTCCTGGTACTCGGCCGCCTGACGGAAACTGCGTTTATTCGCCTCCTTGTAAACCTTCGCGCAACGCAACTCGTTGCCGCAGCGCACCACATAAACAGCTGCTTCTTTACCACTCATGAGTGGGCGCAGCACCTCGTCGACCAGACCGTCCTCGATCAGGGGTTCAATGCGTTTTGGAGTCTTCATCAGCTTTTATTGTGGGTCCTTTATTACCAAACACGCGAAAGTCATTCGTTATACGGCAATCCACTCACGGGGGGGAGGGGTTGCCGACTTATGAACATTGCAGATGCACACAATGTACCGTTCTCATCAGGTAAAACCGACGACCGCCATGGTCGTTCCAGATCATAGCCGAGCCTGCCTCACTTGTTGTGCAGAGGCATTGAGGGCAATTGCGACAGAAGCTGACACCACAGTTCATACCTTCCGTAGGATTTTTCCCAACAGGCCTCAATTTCCTCCGATAACAGCCGAAGTCCTAAGTGACAAAGTGATTTGTCCGACAATCGCTCCCCCAATAATAGCGATGCCGCACTCAAGGACCCGGGTTGACCAAGAACGTTTACGGCTGCCAATAAAACCGCGAGTCATCTGCACTGCGTGGGCCTACAAGAAAATCTGGAGCGCGGATGAACATCAAACAGAAGTTGACCTGGGCGTTTGCAATCATCGCCTGCCTGCCCGTGGTGCTGGTCGCCACCCTCGTTGTGCTGAACCTGCGCAGTGATGCCAGGGACGAATTCGTCGACGGCAGTGCCCGCGAGATTCGTCAGGTCAGCAATGCCATGCAATTGTTCTTTGACGGCATCAGCCAGAACGTCGATTACCTGGCCAAGCAGCCGCTGATCCGAAACTCCGACGACAGCCTCAAGACTTACATGGCCGCCAACGCCGAAAGCGTCCCTCAGGGGGAGGCTGACAAAAAAGTCTTCGCCCTGCTCCAGGATCTGGGCAACAGCCACCCGGCCTACGCCTATGCCATCCTCGGCACGGCGGCGGGCGGCTATGTGTCGTGGCCGGATGATCCTAAGCTGAATAACTACGACCCGCGCCAGCGCCCCTGGTACAAGGCCGCCCAGGCCAAACCGGGCAAGCCGTTTCGCACCGAGGCCTACTACTGGGCCCAGGATGACGCGACCTATGTCAGCACCGTGCGCACCATCGACAACAAGCTGGGCACCAACGGCGGCGTGGTCAGCATCGACGTGACGCTCAAGCAGCTCACCGAAATCGTCAAACAGATCAAGCTCGGTGAAACCGGCTACCTGATGCTGCTGGAAAACACCGGCATGGTCCTGGTGGACCCGAAACAACCGGAACACAACTTCAAACCGCTGAGCACCCTTGGCGACGGCTACGCGCAACTGGCCAAGGCCGGCAAGGGCCTGGTGGAAGTGGAGCTGAACGGCGAGCACTACATGGCCAACGTCTGGCCGTCTGAACAACTGGGCTGGACCTTCATCGGCCTGATCAAACAGGACGACGTGATGAGCTCCGCGACCCAGTTGACCTGGTTGATCGCCATCATCGCCGCCGCCCTGGCCGTCATCTTCGCCATCGTCGGCGCCAGTTTTGCCAGCCTCATCGTGCGCCCGATCCGCAGCGTGGCCAGCGGCCTGGAAGGCATCGCCCAGGGCGAAGGCGACCTGACCCAGAACCTGCAAATCCGTGGCAACGATGAAACCGCGCAACTGGCCAACTGGTTCAACCAGTTCCTGACTGCGATTCGCAACCTGATCCAGAACATCGGTGGCGCGGCGGGCAAAATCCTCGCCACGTCCAAGAGTTCGACCCAGGTCTCCAGCGACATGGCCGAAGCCGCCGGACGCCAGCGTGAAGCGGTGGACATGGTCTCCACGGCGTTCCACGAAATGGTCGCCACCGCCAACGAAGTCGCGCGCTCTTGCAGCCAGGCGGCGGAGTCTGCCGACAGTGGCCAGCGCCAGGCGCGCGAAGGTCAGCAACAGATCGATGCGGCGGTGAACAGCGTGGATCGCCTGAGCCAGGAAATCGAACAGTCGGCCCAGTCGATGCAACAGCTCGAACGCGACAGCAACGACATCCAGTCGATCCTGGGGACCATCCGCTCGATCGCTGAACAGACCAACCTGCTGGCGCTGAACGCCGCGATCGAAGCGGCCCGGGCCGGTGAACAGGGACGCGGCTTTGCCGTGGTGGCTGACGAAGTGCGGGCCCTGGCCAAGCGCACGGCCGACTCCACGGCGGAAATCGACGGGCTGCTGGGCAACCTGGCCAAACGCACCAGCCAGGTGACCCAACAGATGCACGCCAGCCTGGAAGTGTCCCAGCAATCGGTGACGCGCATCGGCGAAGCGCGCAACAGCTTCGGGCAGATCCGCGAATCGGTGGACGTGATCCGCGACATGAACACCCAAATCGCCACGGCGGCGGAACAACAGCATCAGGTGGCTGAAGACATCAACCGGCACATCAGCCAGATCCATGGCGATGCGCAGTTGGTGGCGGAACTGGCCAACTCGGCCCGCCTGGACTCCCAGAGCCTGGCCGGGTTGTCCAATGAACTGGACGGGTTGGTGCGCAGGTTCCGTACCTGATCAACCGGCACACCCCATAACCCTGTGGGAGCGAGCTTGCTCGCGAAAGCGGTATGGCAGTCAACATTGATCTTGACGCTGATGGCCCCATCGCGAGCAAGCTCGCTCCCACAAGGTTTCGGTGTCGCTCACATAATCTGAGCCAGGCACAAAATCTGTGGGAGCGGGCTTGCTCGCGAAAGCGGTATGGCAGTCAACATGGATGTCGAAGCTGATGGCCCCATCGCGAGCAGGCTCGCTCCCACAAAGTTTCGGTGTCGTTCACATAATCTGAGCCAGGCACAAAACCTGTGGGAGCGGGCTTGCTCGCGAAAGCGGTATGGCAGTCAACAGGGATGTTGAAGCTGATGGCCTCTTCGCGAGCAAGCCCGCTCCCACAAGGTTTCGGTGTCGCTCACATAATCTGAGCCAGGCACAAAATCTGTGGGAGCGGGCTTGCTCGCGAAAGCGGTATGGCAGTCAACATTGATGTTGAAGCTGATGGCCCCATCGCGAGCAAGCTCGCTCCCACAAGGTTTCGGTGTCGCTCACATAATCTGAGCCAGGCACAAAATCTGTGGGAGCGGGCTTGCTCGCGAAAGCGGTATGGCAGTCAACATGGAT
>NZ_JAHBDG010000069.1:0-3950 GCF_019956305.1 Pseudomonas sp. BF-B-30
GCGGTGGGTCAGACAACATTGATGGTGACTGATCCACCGCTTTCGCGAGCAAGCCCGCTCCCACAGGGATTTGTGCCACACCTCTAATTTCTGCCAATACCTATAACAAGAAACCGGAGAACCACCATGTCGTTAAGCGTGTTCGACCTGTTCAAGATTGGCATCGGCCCCTCCAGTTCCCACACCGTCGGCCCGATGCGTGCCGCTGCGCGCTTCGCCGAAGGTTTGCGCCGCGATAACCTGCTTGAAGCCACCGCCTGCGTCAAAGTCGAGCTGTATGGTTCGCTCGGTGCCACCGGCAAGGGCCACGGCAGTGACAAGGCTGTGCTGCTCGGCCTGGAAGGCGAACACCCGGACACCGTGGATACAGAGACCGTCGCCGCGCGCCTGCAAGAGATTCGCGGCAACGGCCGCTTGAACCTGCTCGGCGAACACAGCATTGCGTTCAACGAGAAAGAACACCTGGCGATGATTCGCAAACCGTTGGCCTATCATCCCAACGGCATGATTTTCCGCGCCTTCGACGCCGCGGGCCTGCAGATCCGCAGCCGCGAGTACTACTCGGTCGGCGGCGGCTTTGTGGTCGACGAGGACGCCGCCGGCGCCGACCGCATCGTCGAAGACGCCACACCCCTGACCTTTCCGTTCAAAAGCGCCAAGGATCTTCTCGGTCATTGCGTCAAATACGGGCTGTCCATCAGCCAGGTGATGTTGACCAACGAAAGCGCCTGGCGTCCGGAAGCGGAAACCCGCGCCGGCCTGCTGAAAATCTGGCAAGTGATGCAGGACTGCGTCGCCGCCGGATGCCGCAATGAAGGCATCCTGCCCGGTGGGCTGAAGGTCAAGCGCCGGGCCGCCGCACTGCATCGGCAATTGTGCAAGAACCCGGAATCGTCGTTGCGCGATCCCCTGTCGGTGCTGGACTGGGTCAACCTCTACGCGCTGGCGGTCAACGAAGAAAACGCCAATGGCGGGCGCGTGGTCACGGCACCGACCAACGGCGCGGCCGGGATCATTCCGGCGGTGCTGCATTACTACATGCGCTTCATCCCCGGCGCGAATGACGACGGCGTGGTGCGCTTTCTGCTCACTGCCGCAGCCATCGGCATTCTGTACAAGGAAAACGCCTCGATTTCCGGCGCCGAGGTCGGCTGTCAGGGTGAAGTCGGCGTCGCCTGCTCGATGGCCGCCGGTGCCTTGTGCGAAGTACTCGGCGGCAGCGTGCAGCAAGTGGAAAACGCCGCGGAAATCGGCATGGAACACAACCTCGGACTGACCTGCGACCCGATTGGCGGGCTGGTGCAAGTGCCTTGCATCGAGCGCAACGCCATGGGCTCGGTCAAGGCCATCAATGCGGTGCGCATGGCGTTGCGCGGCGATGGACAACACTTCGTCTCCCTCGACAAGGTCATCCGCACCATGCGCCAGACCGGCGCCGACATGAAAAGTAAATACAAGGAAACCGCCCGTGGCGGTTTGGCGGTCAACATTATCGAGTGCTGATGCGCGCTCATCTGCACCCTTTTTCAGGAGCTGAATATGTCCACCGAACAACTGTTGAAAACTCCGTTGCACGCACTGCACATCGAACTCGGCGCCCGCATGGTGCCCTTCGCCGGCTACGACATGCCCGTGCAGTACCCGCTGGGCGTGATGAAAGAACACCAGCACACCCGCGACCAGGCGGGGTTGTTCGATGTCTCGCACATGGGCCAGATTCGCCTGACCGGCGCCAATGCCGCCAAGGCCCTGGAAACCCTGGTGCCTGTGGACATCATCGACCTGCCAGTGGGCATGCAACGCTACGCGATGTTCACCAATGCGACGGGCGGCATCCTCGATGACCTGATGGTCGCCAACCTGGGTAATGACGAACTGTTCCTGGTGGTCAACGCCGCCTGCAAGGACCAGGACCTGGCACATCTGCGCAAGCACATTGGCGACCAGTGCACGATCGAACCGCTGTTCGAAGAGCGCGCCCTGCTCGCCCTGCAAGGCCCGGCTGCAGTGACCGTGCTTGCACGTCTGGCCCCTGAAGTGGCGAAGATGACCTTCATGCAGTTCGCCCGCGTGAAGCTGCTGGGCGTGGACTGCTTTGTCAGCCGTTCGGGTTACACCGGTGAAGACGGTTTCGAAATTTCCGTACCCGCCACCAACGCCGAAGCCCTGGCTCGAGCCCTGCTCGCTGAAGCCGAAGTGGCCGCCATCGGCCTGGGCGCCCGCGACTCCCTGCGCCTGGAAGCGGGTTTGTGCCTGTACGGCCACGACATGAACACCGACACCACCCCGATCGAAGCGAGCCTGCTGTGGGCGATCTCCAAGCCACGTCGCGCTGATGGCGCACGGGCCGGCGGCTTCCCTGGCGCCGAAAGCGTATTCGCCCAGCAACAGGCAGGCGTGAGCCGCAAACGTGTAGGTCTGCTACCACAGGAACGTACACCCGTGCGCGAAGGCGCCGAGATCGTCAACGAAGCCGGTGACATCATCGGCAGCGTCTGCAGCGGTGGTTTCGGGCCAACCCTGGGCGGCCCGCTAGCCATGGGTTACGTCGACAGCGCTTACATCGCACTGGACACACCGGTCTGGGCGATCGTTCGTGGGAAAAAGGTGCCTTTGCTTGTAAGCAAAATGCCATTTGTTCCACAACGCTACTATCGCGGCTGATTGAATGTTCCTATAAGTAACGCGGTTGCGTTAACGGTGCACTAATGTGTAACGCAACCGCCATAAAATAGTGCATTGTTTGGCTATAAGCTTCGATTATGAACTTTACTTATAACGATCGAAAACAATTGAACAAGGTTAGTGAATAAGGCCCCACTAGTGGACTTACTTTGCCATCAACCTGAGGAAATACGGGGCCTACACGGGGCTTGTTTTTTCTCCCGTAGTTGGCGTAGAGTTTGTTCACTGTGTTTGCATGGGTCGCTTGGAATCGTGACCTGGGCAGTAGCCTACAAGTTAGCTACATCCCGTTCGACGTCTTCTTACTCTCCTGCAACCAGCCCCAGTACTCTTTCATGAGAAGGAGACTGTCATTAATTTTTGCGTCAAAGGAAATAAGAAATGTCCCAACGTCAGAGCGGTACCGTCAAGTGGTTTAACGACGAGAAAGGTTTTGGTTTTATCACTCCTGAAAGCGGTCCGGATCTGTTCGTGCATTTCCGCGCCATCCAGGGCAACGGCTTCAAGAGCCTGAAAGAAGGCCAGAAAGTGACTTTCATCGCCGTGCAGGGCCAGAAAGGCATGCAGGCTGACGAAGTACAAGCAGAAGCCTAATCTTCTGTAACGAAAAAGCCCCTGATGCTGACATCAGGGGCTTTTTTGTGCGCGTAAATCCGTAAAATGGCTTCTTTTTCGCCGAGAGCCTGCCATGTCGAAACACCTGCTTACCCCCCAGGGCGACTTTCCTGCCGCTGGCCTGGGTCGTCGCCTGGCAGCCATGTTCTATGATTTCCTGCTGTGCACCGCCCTGCTGATCGTCACCAGCGGCATCTACAAGATGATCCAGATGGCGATCATCGGCGAAGAAAGGATGCGCACCCTTACCGAAGCCGGGGCGCTGGACGGCGATCCCCTGCTCTCCACGGTCCTGCTGTTCGTACTGTTCGGCTTCTTCGCCAAATTCTGGACCTGGTCCGGTCAGACCCTGGGCATGCAGGTCTGGTGCATCCGCGTGCAGAATGCCGATGGCTCGTCCATCAGCCTGTGGCAGGCGCTGCTGCGCTTTGTGGTGTCGATTGCTTCGTTGCTGTGTGTTGGCCTGGGATTCTTCTGGTCGCTGTTCGACAAACAGAAACGCAGCTGGCATGACATCTACTCCAATACCGAACTGGTGCGGATTCCGAAGAAGACCAAGTAATCCCTGAACACACAAACCAATGTGGGAGCGGGCTTGCTCGCGAAGGCGTAGTGTCAGCTGATATCAATGCTGCCTGACACTACGCCTT
>NZ_JAHBDG010000070.1:0-3403 GCF_019956305.1 Pseudomonas sp. BF-B-30
AAAACAAAACCCCTACCTGCATACGCAGATAGGGGTTTCGGAATTTAATCTTGACGATGACCTACTCTCACATGGGGAAACCCCACACTACCATCGGCGATGCATCGTTTCACTGCTGAGTTCGGGATGGGATCAGGTGGTTCCAACGCTCTATGGTCGTCAAGAAATTCGGGTACTGAGTCGTGGCCGGCTGGCCTCGCTTCAGCAAATTGGGTATGTGATAAAAATCGGTGTTTTGTGAGCGTCGAACTTTCGGTTCTTTCGTCTTCACACACCGCAATCTGATGCTTCTTTCGAAGTAAGCAAATTGCTTGGGTGTTATATGGTCAAGCCTCACGGGCAATTAGTATTGGTTAGCTCAACGCCTCACAGCGCTTACACACCCAACCTATCAACGTCGTAGTCTTCGACGGCCCTTCAGGGGACTCAAGGTCCCAGTGAGATCTCATCTTGAGGCAAGTTTCCCGCTTAGATGCTTTCAGCGGTTATCTTTTCCGAACATAGCTACCCGGCAATGCCACTGGCGTGACAACCGGAACACCAGAGGTTCGTCCACTCCGGTCCTCTCGTACTAGGAGCAGCCCCTCTCAAATCTCAAACGTCCACGGCAGATAGGGACCGAACTGTCTCACGACGTTCTAAACCCAGCTCGCGTACCACTTTAAATGGCGAACAGCCATACCCTTGGGACCGGCTTCAGCCCCAGGATGTGATGAGCCGACATCGAGGTGCCAAACACCGCCGTCGATATGAACTCTTGGGCGGTATCAGCCTGTTATCCCCGGAGTACCTTTTATCCGTTGAGCGATGGCCCTTCCATACAGAACCACCGGATCACTAAGACCTACTTTCGTACCTGCTCGACGTGTCTGTCTCGCAGTCAAGCGCGCTTTTGCCTTTATACTCTACGACCGATTTCCGACCGGTCTGAGCGCACCTTCGTACTCCTCCGTTACTCTTTAGGAGGAGACCGCCCCAGTCAAACTACCCACCATACACTGTCCTCGATCCGGATAACGGACCTGAGTTAGAACCTCAAAGTTGCCAGGGTGGTATTTCAAGGATGGCTCCACGCGAACTGGCGTCCACGCTTCAAAGCCTCCCACCTATCCTACACAAGCAAATTCAAAGTCCAGTGCAAAGCTATAGTAAAGGTTCACGGGGTCTTTCCGTCTAGCCGCGGATACACTGCATCTTCACAGCGATTTCAATTTCACTGAGTCTCGGGTGGAGACAGCGCCGCCATCGTTACGCCATTCGTGCAGGTCGGAACTTACCCGACAAGGAATTTCGCTACCTTAGGACCGTTATAGTTACGGCCGCCGTTTACCGGGGCTTCGATCAAGAGCTTCGCGTTAGCTAACCCCATCAATTAACCTTCCGGCACCGGGCAGGCGTCACACCCTATACGTCCACTTTCGTGTTTGCAGAGTGCTGTGTTTTTAATAAACAGTCGCAGCGGCCTGGTATCTTCGACCGGCGTGGGCTTACGCAGCAAGTGCTTCACCCTCACCGGCGCACCTTCTCCCGAAGTTACGGTGCCATTTTGCCTAGTTCCTTCACCCGAGTTCTCTCAAGCGCCTTGGTATTCTCTACCCAACCACCTGTGTCGGTTTGGGGTACGGTTCCTGGTTACCTGAAGCTTAGAAGCTTTTCTTGGAAGCATGGCATCAACCACTTCGTGTTCCAAAGGAACACTCGTCATCAGCTCTCGGCCTTAGAATCCCGGATTTACCTAAGATTCCAGCCTACCACCTTAAACTTGGACAACCAACGCCAAGCTGGCCTAGCCTTCTCCGTCCCTCCATCGCAATAACCAGAAGTACAGGAATATTAACCTGTTTTCCATCGACTACGCTTTTCAGCCTCGCCTTAGGGACCGACTAACCCTGCGTCGATTAACGTTGCGCAGGAAACCTTGGTCTTTCGGCGTGGGTGTTTTTCACACCCATTGTCGTTACTCATGTCAGCATTCGCACTTCTGATACCTCCAGCAAGCTTCTCAACTCACCTTCACAGGCTTACAGAACGCTCCTCTACCGCATCATCCGAAGATGATACCCGTAGCTTCGGTGTATGGTTTGAGCCCCGTTACATCTTCCGCGCAGGCCGACTCGACTAGTGAGCTATTACGCTTTCTTTAAAGGGTGGCTGCTTCTAAGCCAACCTCCTAGCTGTCTAAGCCTTCCCACATCGTTTCCCACTTAACCATAACTTTGGGACCTTAGCTGACGGTCTGGGTTGTTTCCCTTTTCACGACGGACGTTAGCACCCGCCGTGTGTCTCCCATGCTCGGCACTTGTAGGTATTCGGAGTTTGCATCGGTTTGGTAAGTCGGGATGACCCCCTAGCCGAAACAGTGCTCTACCCCCTACAGTGATACATGAGGCGCTACCTAAATAGCTTTCGAGGAGAACCAGCTATCTCCGAGCTTGATTAGCCTTTCACTCCGATCCACAGGTCATCCGCTAACTTTTCAACGGTAGTCGGTTCGGTCCTCCAGTCAGTGTTACCTAACCTTCAACCTGCCCATGGATAGATCGCCCGGTTTCGGGTCTATTCCCAGCGACTAGACGCCCTATTAAGACTCGCTTTCGCTACGCCTCCCCTATTCGGTTAAGCTCGCCACTGAAAATAAGTCGCTGACCCATTATACAAAAGGTACGCAGTCACCCAACAAAGTGGGCTCCCACTGCTTGTACGCATACGGTTTCAGGATCTATTTCACTCCCCTCTCCGGGGTTCTTTTCGCCTTTCCCTCACGGTACTAGTTCACTATCGGTCAGTCAGTAGTATTTAGCCTTGGAGGATGGTCCCCCCATATTCAGACAAAGTTTCTCGTGCTCCGTCCTACTCGATTTCATGACTAAGAGATTTTCGCGTACAGGGCTATCACCCACTATGGCCGCACTTTCCAGAGCGTTCCGCTAATCTCAAAGCCACTTAAGGGCTAGTCCCCGTTCGCTCGCCACTACTAAGGGAATCTCGGTTGATTTCTTTTCCTCAGGGTACTTAGATGTTTCAGTTCCCCTGGTTCGCCTCTTGCACCTATGTATTCAGTACAAGATAACCATCTTATGATGGCTGGGTTCCCCCATTCAGACATCTCCGGATCAAAGTCTGTTTGCCGACTCCCCGAAGCTTTTCGCAGGCTACCACGTCTTTCATCGCCTCTGACTGCCAAGGCATCCACCGTATGCGCTTCTTCACTTGACCATATAACCCCAAGCAATCTGGTTATACTATGAAGACGACATTCGCCGAAAATTCGAATTTCTCAACTAAGAGAACTCACAAATTTTACCTTAGCCTGATCCGTTACCAGTGAAAGTAACGGTCAGTCTATCTTTCTATCACATACCCAAATTTTTAAAGAACGAACTAGTCAAAGACTAGAAATCAA
>NZ_JAHBDG010000071.1:0-3123 GCF_019956305.1 Pseudomonas sp. BF-B-30
AGCGTCGTATCAGTCGCCAATAATGTTGGCTGGCACACCGCTTTCGCGAGCAAGCCCGCTCCCACAAGAAACTGCAGTGCCCCACCAATTTTTTCTGCCACGAATCGAAGATGAGAAAAACCATGAAACCACGCGCCCGCGACCTGAACATCCCGATCGGCCAACTGCAACCCGGCCCGCTCAATGCCATCACCGACGTCCCCGGCGTACGGGTCGGCCACAGCGACGTACGAGGTCGCACGGCCAATGGCCGCGACATCCTCACTGGCGTCACCGTCATCGAACCGCGCGCCGGTTCCACCAGTCAGCAACCCTGCTTTGCCGGCGTGCATGTGCTCAACGGCAACGGCGATGCCACGGGGCTGGAGTGGATACGCGAGGCAGGCTTGCTGACCAGCCCCATCGCCTTCACCAACACCCACAGCCTGGGCGTGGTGCGCGACGCGCTGATCGTGCTCGACCGCGAGCAGCAGCCGGATGACGGGCGCCTCTACTGGAATATGCCAGTGGTGCTGGAGACCTTCGACGGCCTGCTCAACGACATCAACGGTTTTCACGTGAAACCTGAACACGTGGCACAGGCTGTGCTTTCGGCGGCGGGCGGCCCGGTGGCCGAAGGCAATGTCGGCGGTGGCAGCGGCATGATCTGCCACGAATTCAAAGGCGGCATCGGCACCGCGTCGCGCCGCTTGAACAGTGCCCAGGGTGGCTGGACGGTGGGGGCGATTGTCCAGGCCAACCACGGCATTCGCAATGAGTTGCGCGTCGATGGCTACCCGGTCGGGCGCTACATGGAACAGGTCGATTCGCCGTTCCTCAAGGCCTCGTTGCCCCATCCGGGCATGGGTTCGATCGTGGTCTGCCTGGCCACCGATGCGCCGTTGCTGCCGCACCAGTGCACACGCCTGGCCCAGCGCGCCAGCCTCGGCCTGGCCCGCACCGGCGGCGGCAATGAAGACCACAGCGGCGACATCTTCATAGCCTTCGCCACCGGTAACGATCACGTGCCACCGGCTGCCTACGAGAGCAAGAAAGCACCGACCACCCAC
This sequence comes from Pseudomonas sp. BF-B-30, assembly GCF_019956305.1. Lineage (NCBI taxonomy): Bacteria > Pseudomonadati > Pseudomonadota > Gammaproteobacteria > Pseudomonadales > Pseudomonadaceae > Pseudomonas > Pseudomonas sp. BF-B-30. Next base: position 1,050 of record NZ_JAHBDG010000071.1, read on the forward strand.
AATCTGAGCATGGTCAACAACGACCACATCAGCGAGCTGTTCCTGGCCGCCACCGAAGCCGTGGAAGAAGCCATCATCAATGCCCTGCTCGCCGCCGACACCGCCGAAGGCAACGGGCATGGGGTGCCGGGGCTGGATGCCGAAACCTTGCTCAAGGCGTTGCGCCGCGCCGGCTGGCCGGGGGATGCGACTAGCGGTACTTGAGTGAAACACTCGGTCTTTTTAGGATGAACTTACGCAGCCGCTTGCTTGCGCAAGCCGCTGCGTAGGTGGTGAGTGAACTGAACCCCTACCAAGCTCACCACTTGTTTCATGCGCATCTTGAGCCTCACGGCTCCACTTCCTCCCCATCAAGAGCTTTGAGGCTCTTTTTTTACCTCTGAAAACCAACACTGTTCATTGTGGGAGCGAGCTTGCTCGCGATAGCGGTGTATCAGCCACAGTAAATATCGACTGACCCGGCCTCATCGCGAGCAAGCTTGCTCCCACAGGGGGATTTGTGGGGGTTCAGGAGAGTGCGATCAGACCAGGCGCAATCGAGGGCCAGCGGCCGGCACCGCATCGTCACCCAACCGCCCCCGCACAAACGCCTGAGCCTTGCGCGTCAACTGGTCCAGATGCCGGTCGCGCTGTTTTTCCGCGTCGGTCATGGCCCGCTTGCCATGCTTTTGCAGCAGGTAGGTATGAATCTGCCGCACTTCCAGCGAGCTGTAGATCGACGCCACATCCAGCAGCGCCATCAAGCCAGCGGTAGCGTGGTCGCGAGTGTTCATCAACACCTGGGTCGCACGCACGCCCACCACCCCAAAGCCCATCGCCTCGAAATACGGCACCTTGGCCACCGCGCAGGTCAGCTCGGCATGGGGGTAGCGACCGACCATTTCCCGCAGCATCCGCCGGGCCACGCCCTGGCGCCGATACTCGGCCTGCACTGCCATGTACGCCACGCCGCAGGCCTCGGGGTCGTCCTGCACCGGCAGGTACAGCACAAAGCCCGTTACCTTTTGCGGGTCGTCTTCGTCCGTGGCGACGATCAACTCCACGGCAATGCCTTTTTCACCGTTCAGCGCTTCCAGATACAGGTGCACCTCATAGCCGATCGCGTATTGATAGAGGTTGTACAGCAGGTTGCTGGGCGGGATCGCGACCATGCTGATGTCGGTCAGGTTGTCGACCACCATCTGCAGGATCTGGCTATTGATGTGCTCGGGGCACGGGGTTTTGAAATGGCTGATCAGGGGCATTGCGGTGACAGGCTCCGGGAGGCAAGGGCCGCCTATCATAGCGCGCCCGGCACGTCCGGTCCGAAGGTGATGGACAGACATCCACCCTCCTTGAACCATGCGCATCATTTTCAAGGCCGACAACAGTGAGTCCGGCACACATTGTGCTGGATGAACTTGCCTCTTCGCGATCAGGCCTGCTCCTTCAGGGGACAGCGGTATTGCCCACACCTCAATCTGCTGTGGGAGCTCGCCTGCTCGCGAAAGCGGTTACCACTACACCGACCTCGGGTATGAACGGGGGAGAACGGGTGGGTGAAAGCCCCCAACGTTGAGGATTCCCACCTACTGCGCCATCAGGACCAAAACCCAAACCGCCAGCCTTTTGATATCAAACAGTTTTTTGTTTCCCCCAAATTTCCCCGCGACTGGCACACCTATTGCGTCCAGCGTTTTGCGAACGTCAGCCACACCGACGCGTCCCGAGGAAAAAAGATGAAAAACAAAACTGACCTCAAATCGCTCGGCTTTTTCAGCAAACCGGGCATCGCCGCTGTGATGCTGATCAACGTCAGCCTCGGCATCGTCAACGCAGCACCGCTTGACGATGTCAGCCCGCCGCCGCCAACAGATCCGTCGGCGTATACCAACCCGCCGGCCGACCCCCAAGCCGCGCTGGATGCCATAGAAACCATGCCTCCCACCAACCAGGGCTCCTACGCCCTGCCCAATGGTGTGTACGGCACCCGCACCACGCCAACGACCGACAACGTGCTGCCGCCAGCCCTGCAGACATCCTTCAAAATCCCCACCAACGGCAAGCCCAGCCCATTGTTCGGGGCCCAGCCGTA
>NZ_JAHBDG010000072.1:0-2971 GCF_019956305.1 Pseudomonas sp. BF-B-30
CGCAGAGGGTTACTCGACGGCTTTAACCATGTCTTCGATGACCTTTTTAGCGTCGCCGAACACCATCATGGTCTTGTCCAGGTAGAACAGTTCGTTGTCCAGGCCGGCGTAGCCGCTGGCCATCGAGCGCTTGTTGACGATGATGGTCTTGGCCTTGAACGCTTCGAGGATCGGCATGCCGGCAATCGGCGATTTCGGATCGTTCTTCGCGGCCGGGTTGACCACGTCGTTGGCGCCCAACACCAGTACCACGTCGGCCTGGCCGAACTCGGAGTTGATGTCGTCCATCTCGAACACCTGGTCGTAAGGCACTTCGGCCTCGGCCAGCAACACGTTCATGTGGCCGGGCATACGACCGGCAACCGGGTGGATCGCATACTTCACGGTCACGCCGCGATGGGTCAGCTTCTCGGTCAGCTCTTTCAGCGCGTGTTGCGCACGTGCCACCGCCAGACCGTAGCCCGGCACGATGATCACGGTGTCGGCGTTGGTCAGCAGGAAGGTCGCGTCGTCGGCCGAACCGGACTTCACCGGACGGGCTTCTTTCGAACCCGCCGGGCCGGCCGCGTCCGCCGTATTGCCGAAGCCCCCGAGCAGTACATTAAAGAAGGAGCGGTTCATCGCCTTGCACATGATGTACGAGAGGATTGCACCGGACGAACCTACCAGCGAACCGGCGATGATCAGCATCGAGTTGTTCAGCGAGAAGCCGATGCCCGCCGCTGCCCAGCCGGAGTAGCTGTTGAGCATCGACACGACCACGGGCATGTCCGCGCCGCCGATCGGGATGATGATCAGCACGCCGAGCACGAAGGCCAACGCCAGCATCACGCCGAAAGCGGTGTAGTCGCCGGTGAGCATGAACGTCACGCCCAGGCCCAGTGTGGCCAGGCCCAGCAGCAGGTTCAGCTTGTGCTGGCCACTGAACTGTACCGGTGCACCCTGGAACAGGCGGAACTTGTACTTGCCGGACAGCTTGCCGAAGGCGATCACCGAACCGGAGAAGGTGATTGCACCGATGGCGGCACCGAGGAACAGTTCCAGGCGGTTACCGGCCGGGATCGCGTCACCGAGTTGCTTGACGATGCCCAGCGACTGCGGCTCGACCACGGCAGCCACGGCGATGAACACCGCGGCCAGGCCGATCATGCTGTGCATGAAGGCGACCAGCTCCGGCATCTTGGTCATTTCAACGCGTTTGGCCATGATCGAACCGGCAGTGCCGCCGATCAGCAGGCCGACGATCACGTAGACGATACCGTCTTGAGCCAGTTCGGCACCGAGCTTATAGATCAAGCCGACCGTGGTGAGGATCGCCAGGCCCATGCCGAGCATGCCGAACAGGTTGCCACGGCGCGACGTGGTGGGGTGCGAGAGGCCCTTGAGCGCCTGGATGAAGCAGACCGAGGCGATCAAATACAGGGAAGTAACCAGGTTCATGCTCATGCTTGCTGCACCTCAGCCTTGACTGCTTCAGCCTTGGCGGCCGGAGCTTTTGCCGGCGCTTTCTTCTTGAACATTTCCAGCATGCGGCGGGTGACCAAAAAGCCACCGAATACGTTGACCGCGGCCAGGGCCACGGCCAGGGTGCCCATGGTCTTGCCCAGTGGCGTCACGGTCAAAGCCGCTGCCAGCATGGCACCGACGATCACGATCGCCGAGATCGCGTTGGTCACCGCCATCAACGGGGTGTGCAGCGCAGGCGTGACGTTCCAGACCACGTGGTAACCGACATAGATCGCCAGCACGAAGATGATCAGGTTGTAGATACCGTCAGAGATCAGCATGTCTTCCATTGTTTTTATCCTCAGCCGTTCTTGCGCACGATCTGGCCGTCGCGGCACATCAGGCACGCGGCGACGATATCGTCTTCAAGGTTGATCACCAGTTGTCCTTCTTTATCGAACAACAGTTTCATGAAGTCCAGCAGGTTGCGGGCGTACAGCGCCGAAGCGTCAGCCGCCACGGCGCTGGCCAGGTTGGTCGGGCCCACGATGGTCACGCCGTTTTCGACGACCACCTGGTCGGCCACGGTCAGCGGGCAGTTGCCGCCCTGGGCGGCCGCGAGATCGATGACCACCGAACCCGGTTTCATCTGGGCCACGGTTTGCGCGCTGAGCAGCGTCGGCGCCTTGCGGCCCGGAATCAGCGCGGTGGTGATAACGATGTCCGCCTGCTTGGCGCGTTCGTGCACGGCCGCGGCCTGGCGCTGCATCCAGCTGGCCGGCATCGGGCGGGCGTAACCGCCGACACCGACGGCGCATTCGCGCTCTTCATCGGTCTCGTAGGGCACGTCGACGAACTTGGCGCCGAGGGATTCGATCTGTTCTTTTACCGCAGGACGCACGTCAGACGCTTCGATCACCGCCCCCAGGCGCTTGGCGGTAGCGATGGCCTGCAAACCGGCCACACCGGCACCGAGGATCAGCACGCGCGCCGCTTTCACGGTGCCCGCAGCAGTCATCAGCATTGGCATGAAACGCGGGTAGTAGTGAGCGGCCAGCAACACAGCCTTGTAGCCGGCGATGTTGGCTTGCGACGACAGTACGTCCAGGCTCTGGGCGCGGGAGGTACGCGGCGCGGCTTCCAGGGCAAAGGCGGTAATGCCGCATTCGGCCATTTTGGCGATGGTTTCATTGCTGAACGGATTGAGCATGCCCACCACTACGGTGCCGCTCTTGATCAGGGCGAGCTCGCTGTCGCTGGGCGCGACCACCTTCAGAATCAGCTCGGCAGCAAACGCATCGTTGGCGCTGCCAATACTTGCGCCTGCCGCTTCATAGGCACTGTCGACAACGCTGGCATTAATGCCGGCGCCGCTTTGTACAGTGACCTTATGGCCCTGGCCGATCAGCTTCTTGATGGTTTCCGGGGTTGCAGCAACCCGTGTTTCACCGGTCTGGGTTTCGAGAGGAACACCAATGTGCACGTCAAATCTCCTGCGTGATCTTATTGAGTAAACCCATGCACT
>NZ_JAHBDG010000074.1:0-1562 GCF_019956305.1 Pseudomonas sp. BF-B-30
CAACATTAATGCTGCCTGACACTCCGCCTTCGCGAGCAAGCCCGCTCCCACAGGGTTCTTCAGCGCACACAACACTACGCAAGGCAAAAAACATGCATCCGCCCCGATATGAGCTTTCCTTGAAAAACACCGCCAGGACATAACGAATAATTGTTCATGTTGTGGTGTTTTCGTCACATCAACCTTGCACTGCGTCTGGCGGACGCGACCTGATATGAACCCATGAAGCTCTGGAGCAAAGCCCATGAATATTCGTTTTGCTGTTCTGACGCCCCCTCTGTTGCTGGCCGTTGCGTTGTCCGGTTCCCTCGCCCTGGCCAACGGCGGTGGCGGGGACGAAGACGCGCCCATCAGACCCAACTGCCCGAAAGGTCAGGTGTTCGACAGCAAATCGAAACGTTGCGTCCGGCAGACCAGTAGCCTGGTGCCGGACGAAGACCGTACCAACTATGCCTATCGACTGGCCAAGGACGGGCGTTATGAAGAAGCCCTGGCCCTGCTCGACACGCTGAAACAGCCAAATACCGCAAAAGCGTTGAACTATCGCGGCTACGCCACGCGTAAACTGGGACGTACCGACGAAGGCATCGGCTATTACCTGCAATCGGTCAAGCTCGACCCGCAATATGCGCAGGTCCGCGAATACCTCGGCGAAGCCTATGTGGTCAAAGGCCGGCTGGATCTTGCACAGGAGCAACTGCGGCAGATCGAATCCATCTGTGGCAGTACTCAATGCGAGGAGTACCAGGACCTGGCCGAAGCCATCAACGGCTCATCGAAAACCTGACAACCCGAGCGGACGGAGGTCGCCATCGCCAGCGATCAGGCAATACGAACGGAACTGAACCAGCATCTGGCGCGTTTATGGCGCTACGGCCTGCTGCTGTCCCGGCAACGGCATGTCGCCGATGACCTGGTGCAAGCCACTTGCCTGCGGGCGCTGGAACGGGCCGGGCAATACGTGCAAGGGACGCGCATGGACCACTGGCTGCTGAGCATTCTGCATTCGATCTGGCTCAACGAAGTCCGCGCCCGGCGGGTGCGCCAGGGGCAGGGCCAGATAGACGCCGATCAGGCCTTGTCGTTCGATGGAGAATCCGTGGCGCAAACCCACGTGTTGGCAGCGCAGGTCATCCGCCGCGTCGATGCCTTGCCCGAGGCCCAGCGCGAAACGGTGTTTCTCGCCTATGTCGAAGGCTTGTCCTACCGCGAAGTCGCCGAGGTGCTGCAAGTGCCCATCGGCACCGTCATGAGTCGCCTGGCCGCCGCTCGGGCGAAACTGGCCGAATATCCACCGTTGCACACGGTGCCCACCCCTAACCGAGGAGAACATTGATGAACGCGATACCCTCGGACGAACAACTGGTGGCTTACCTCGACAACCAACTCGATGCCGAGCAGCGCTCGCGCATCGACGCGGCCATCGGCGCCGACCCGATGCTCGGCCTGCGCCTGCAATGGCTGGATCGCAGCAGCCTGCCGTTCAAGGACGCCTACGATGAACTGACCCGACAGGCGCCGGTCGATCGCCTGCAAACCATGCTCGCCACACTGCCCTCACC
>NZ_JAHBDG010000075.1:0-1359 GCF_019956305.1 Pseudomonas sp. BF-B-30
TTAATGAGATGGTCAGCCTGACCGAGAAGCCCTGCAGGTTTACGCTTGCAGGGCTTTTCTCGTTTTCGGCGGAGGATCTCTCATGAACACGATGACGCTTCTCGGTATCGACATTGGCAAACACAGTTTCCACCTGCATGGCCAGGACACCCAAGGCCATCAGGTTTTGCGCAAGAAGATGACCCGTGGACAGTTGCTCAGAAGCTTGGGGCAGCTACCAACCTGCACGGTGGTGATGGAGTCTTGCGGTGGCGCTCACTGGTTGGCTCGGGAGATTGGCGCATTGGGACACGAGGTGAAGTTGATCGCTCCGCAGTACGTCAAGCCGTTCGTCAAAGGTAACAAAAACGACTTCATTGATGCCGAAGCGATCTGTGAGGCGGCGAGCCGCCCCACGATGCGCTTCTGCCCGATCAAAACGGCAGAGCAGCAAACGCTTTCTGCCTTACACCGTGTTCGAGGCTCGCTGATTGAGCATCGGACGGCGGCGACTAATCAGATTCATGGTTTTCTGCTGGAGTTCGGGATTAGCCTGCCCATCGGTGTCACGGCCTTGCACCGCATGCCGGCGCTGCTGGACGATCCTCAACACCCAGTTCCATTGCGTCTCAAGGGCCTGGTGATGCGCCTCTATTATCAAATTCAACAGCTCACTGATGAGATCAAGGACATCGAGTCCGACCTGAAACAACAGTTGAAAGAAGACGATGCCGGGCAACGTTTGCAGAGTATTCCTGGTATCGGGCCGATCACCGCCAGCGCGGTATTGGCCGACGTGGGGGATGTCTCGCGCTACCGCAGCGGACGTGATTTTGCGGCTTCGTTAGGGCTGGTTCCGGGGCAATACTCGACGGGCGGAAAGACGGTGCTCTTGGGGATCAGCAAGCGTGGCGATAAGCACATACGCCAACTCTTGGTGCAGGGCGCGCGGGCCATCATGCAGCATATCGATAAACGGGAAGATGCCCTTGGGCCTTGGGTTCAAGACCTGCTGAGGCGCCGACACTCCAATATCGTGGCCTGCGCCTTGGCGAACAAACTGGCGCGAATCGTGTGGGCGGTACTGGCCAAAGGCGGCCAGTACGACCCACATCCGAACGCTTGAACGTACAGCTTTCCCACCGGCTTTTGCGACGTCACTGACTGATGACAGTAAACGGCAAACGGCCCGACTGAGAACCTGGCAACAAAATCAGCTTTAGAGGCTGAGGGTTTTTTCAGGACAGTCGGGAGCGGCTACTCATCGAGGGCCGAGCGTTGTTAGCGCAACGCTCACTACGAGCCCGGATACATTAGCGCAAGCCAGCTTTACCGAAAACAGCCCATGGGGTTGCAGGAGATGGGCTGACCATACATTTT
>NZ_JAHBDG010000076.1:0-1023 GCF_019956305.1 Pseudomonas sp. BF-B-30
AACCAGGAATCCAGATCAGTCTTCGCGTTTGACCACCAGGGTCAGAATGTCATAACTGGCCACCAGTTCACCCAACTGGTTGGTCACTTCCACATCCCACGCCACCACCCCTTGCGGGATGCCTTGCGGGCTCTTCTTGCCCTGGTCGATCTTGCGTTTGCAGGTCAGGCGCGCCTGGATGGTGTCGCCGATGCCCACCGGGTTGATGAAGCGCAGGGTGTCCAGGCCGTAGTTGGCCAGCACTGGGCCGACGCCGGGGGAGACGAACAGCCCGGCCGCCGCCGACAGCACGAAGTAACCGTGGGCGATGCGCTTGCCGAATTGCGATTCCTTGGCTGCGATCTCGTCGAAGTGCATGTAGAAGTGGTCGCCCGACAGGCAGCCGAAGTTCACCAGATCTGCTTCGGTGACGGTGCGGCGGTGGGTCAGCAGCGACTCGCCGATCTGCAGGTCCTGGAAATGGCGACGGAACGGATGCACGTCGGTTTCGATGACCTTGGCCCCGCGCACGTACTCGCCGGTGACCGCTGCCAGCATGGTCGGAGAACCTTGTACCGCCGCGCGTTGCAGGTAGTGTTTCACCGCGCGCAGGCCACCGAGTTCTTCGCCGCCACCGGCACGCCCCGGGCCGCCGTGCTTTAGTTGTGGCAGCGGCGAGCCGTGACCGGTGGATTCGCCGGCAGAGTGGCGATCCAGTACCAGCAAGCGGCCGTGCCAGGCAGCAGCGACCGGGATGGCCTTGGCGGCGATTTGCGGATCCTTGGTCACCAGACTGGCCACCAGGCTGCCTTTGCCGCGGGCGGCCAGGGCCAATGCTTCGTCGAGATCGTCGTAGGCCATCAGCGTGCTGACCGGACCGAACGCTTCGATATCGTGGGCGCCACCCTCGGCATGGGGGTCGCGGGCCTGCAACAGGGTCGGGGCGAAGAACGCGCCCTTGTCGACGTTTTCACCACGGGGTTCGAAACCGTCGCGGGCACCAAACAGCATATCGCTGCTCTGCAACAGGCTTTCCAGACGCTC